>CALGGR010000001.1 GCA_937915755.1 uncultured Fretibacterium sp.
CCATCATAGAGCCGACGAGAACAATCATCATGACCATTTTGCCGAAGTTGCCCAAATCACCGCCAAAGATAAGCATACCGCCCGCGAAGAAAATGCCAATCATGGAGACGAGCAGAGCGGTTCTACCAGAGAAGGCATTAACGAGACGCTCAAGAGCGGTGTTCCACGGTAAATCGTTGTTGCTTGCGAGAGCGGCCACAGGAGAGCAGAGCAGAGCGACGAGAACGACAACCGCGAGAATAGCCATTCTGCGTTCAAAGAACCAAATAGAAAAACGTTTGTTCATAGTAACAAAACTCCCTTCATTTGTGTAAAAAATAGTTAAGAAATATTTATAACCCCGCGTAATCGGACTGCTGAAAGAGAAAGCGAGAAGTCAAACGACCACCTCCTTTAAGTCGTGAAAGACGTATTGCCCCTCATGAAAGCCATCAACAGCGACTAATTCGGAGAGCTTAGGGCCGATATGCGGGTCTCTGATGAGGAAAGCGACAACATCAATGGCTTCAGCGATAAGTTCTCGCATAGGGCTTTGAGAGACTTCGGAAATGAGCTGTTCAATACGAAGCAGACCAGCACGAGCGTCATTAGCGTGAACGGTGCAGACTCCGCCGGGGTGTCCAGTATTCCAAGCCTTGAGCATGTCGAGAGCCTCCTTGCCCCTGACCTCGCCGATAATGATTCTGTCCGGCCTTTGTCGCATGGTAACTTTGAGTAAGTCTTGCATGGACATGTCAGAGGTAGTGCGCATAGAGACGAAGTTATCCATCGAGCATTGAAGTTCGAGAGTATCCTCAAGAATGAGCAGGCGGTGTTGAGGAGTAAGAAATTTCATCTCGTTGATGATTGCATTGACGAAGGTAGTCTTGCCCGTACCAGTACCGCCGACAACGAGAATATTTTTACGAGCAGTAATAGCCTCACAGAGAATGTGAATGTCCTGATGAGTAGCGCGTCCAGAATTAACGTATTCCTCAAGAGAGAAGACAGCGGAAGCCTTTTTCCTGATATTGAAAGACGGATTAGGGACAATAGGAGGAATAACGCCCTCCACGCGACTGCCGTCTCCGGGAAGCTCGCCCTCAACTTTAGGATTATGGTAGTTAATGACCGTGCCAAGCATATGAGCGACCGTACCGAGCATTTGCAAAGACTGAACAGGAGACATGTAGCAAAGGAACTCCATGCCCGCGCCAATTTTGTCAGTCCAGACTTTGCCATCAGGGTTAAGCATAATTTCGATGACCTTATTGTCGTCCATAGCGTTCCTGATGTTATCGCCCATTTCCCTGCGAAGTTTATCGAGGTTACGCCTGATGACTTCATCATTAGTATCATTAGAATTATTCGTTTTCCTCATCCTCCTTTTCGTACTCATTCCATCTTTTTGCATCAGGTTTGCGAAGTTCGTTAGTAGCGTGAGAAAACAACTCATCAATAGTGAGCTTAAAAGCGTTGCATACACGTAGAAGAGTCCCTTTTCTCGGCCAACGAGAGCCGTCTTCCAGCCTAGAAATAGCCGACTGACTTAGCCCTGTAGCTTTAGCTAAATCGGCCTGAGTCCAATTAAGTTCCTCCCGTAGGGAACGGATAGTATTTCCGAAAGCCCTGTCCATAGCACACACTCCTTAGAATGTGCGAAAACACAAAAAAGTCGCATTTCCGCACGTGGATTTGTGCTAAAGAATGTGAGGAAGGACACATAAGACCGTAGCCGCCGAAATTGCAGCAACAATAAGATTCACGAACCTAGCCCTACCTTGATCCGTGAGTCCTCGAAATAGCGCAAAGCCGCCGACAGGAATGAGAGCAAGAGGAATGATCCAACCCGCCGGAGCATTAAGTAGAGCCTCAAAGGGAGAATGACCCCAACCCTTACCCGCGACAGCCGCGCCGCCGACAAAAGAAATCAGACATAAACAGAAAACGCCCAAACAAGAACCAGCCAGAGGAAGAAAGAAGTCATAAAGCCACATTCTTTTTCTGTTCTGGTTAATGATGTCCCTAGAAATTTGCTCTAAAGTTTGAGAGAGGGTAGATTGAGCTTTAGCGGTTTCAAGTTGAGCAATAGAAGCGGCAACTTGTTTAATAGTTTCAATAGCTTCGTGTTGCCCCTCATCAACAGCGGATTTAACTTTCAGAGGAAGTTTGTTGCAGAACCGCCCAAAGAAGACGAAAACGCCAGCGATAGCCCAAAGAGCGTCATTAGCCCTGATGTTGAACTTCGAGCCAAATTCACGAAGAATGAGCTGTTCTTCCTCCGAGCAATCCCCGAAGAAAGCCAAAAAGACAGCTTGAGCCTGTTTATCTTCAAAAACGTCAAAAGAATCCTGAGAGACCTGTTCAGACTGAGAGAAATTCTGTTCGATGTCCATGATTAAGATTGCTCTACTTTCTCAGATTTCTTAGAAGGTTTCTTTTGTTGTGGAGAATCGTTACTCTCAGAGCCGATGCCAATATCATCAAACATCTTCCAAGCGACAGCCCTCCAGCGTTTGAGTTCAGCCCTGTTACCCAATGGCATAGTTTCGAGAGCCTTGACGATAGAGAGCCGCTTAGAGTACAAATCGTCAGTAACACGGTCAGCGAGGTCAGGAAGGTCGATAGTAGCTCCGCGCTTCTCAGCCTCAATTTTTGTTTTAGAGCCGTTGAATAACTCGAATTTCTGAGGCTCACCGTAGAAGGTATTGCGAACAACGTGCAGTTCACCTGGAACGATGTCCATGTACTTTTTGAGAAGTTCGATACTGTCCCTCTGACGGTTAATGACCCAAAAGGAAACGAGTTGCATGTGAAGTTCGTCGAGACTGCCGATGAGAGTGCCGCCGAATTTTTCAACAGCTTCACCCGACCTAGCAGCAGAATTGACAACGAGGTCTCTGTTACTGCCCTCACAGGAGTTGACGAGTTCGATCCATCCGTCAGCATTGTCAAGAGACAAGGACAACACTTCAACGTCATCATTCTGAGCGAAAGTTTTGCCGACATCAGGATTGCTAGTGTCGCTTTCAACGAGAATGATTTTTCTGTTTTTGTACTTAGTCAGATAATCAGCGAGAGCCATGCTGAGGAAACTTTTGCCGACCCCGCCTTTACTACCGCCAATGAAATAAAGAATCACCATCTTGAAAACCTCCATGAGTTACAGATCATCTGAATCAGGAGGCAACTCGAAGTGTGCGCTGTTTTGACGTGTAGGATTTGCCTTGTCGTTATCAGTTGTGGAAATTTCATTAGCAGGGACTATTGCCTCATTCGACATGGAGCGTTCATGCGAATCTGTTTTAGTAATGTCTACCTGAACGTCAGAAGCCGCATCAAGAATTGCAGGAACATCGTCATTATTTTTCTTTACCGCCACACGAGAAACATCGCGCCGCTCCTTGCTGATGGACTTATGAGCAGATTTCTTTTTGCAAGGATTTTCATCTTCAGAAAGGAAGAGACTCCATAAGTACCTGAAAGAGTTATGAGTAATAGCCCAACCCGCGTTGATAATAATCTGCAAAATTTCGTCTTTAGAGTAGTTTTTCTGAACAGCGTCTTTAATGCCCGGATAGAGGAAAGCGACAGCATCTCTGAAATCGAGCATAGTTTTCTGTTTAGCGGGTAATTGTTCAAGCTGAGAGCGAATAGATTGCAAAACCTCAACCTGAACAAAATGTTTAGAACCAATTTTTGCAGTAGCGGCTAACACATAAAGCCCTCCTTTTCGTGAAAAAATTTTCTACAAAATAGCACTGGGACTGAATTTATGACTTTTTGTCATATTTTGAGGCGGACATATATACTGCGAAGTATTTGTAAAGGCATAAGGGAAAATCGGGACAAGCAGGCACTTGTAACACAAACTCACTGCGTAAGTTGTGAACAAGGTGCGAAAGCGAAATCGGCTGTAACCAGTCTCTCACGCTATATAGGCTAACCCGTAAAAGAGGACAAAGGAGGCGCAAAAGATGAAAGGAGTCTTTTTGACCGGTCATATAAATATCCGAGTAACGTTGCAGGAGCGCAAAGAAATACAGGAACAAGCGAGCGTATCAGGATTATCGTTATCGGAATATGTGCGTCGGCGAATATTAGGCCGCCGAGTAGTATCGAGGATAGAAGTGAAAATGCTGTCAGAATTGCGCCGTCAGGGAGGACTATTGAAATATATATTTAACGAATCTGGAGGAATGTACAGCGAGAAGACGGCAGTTGCGCTTGATAATCTGAATGAATTTATCAAGGAACTGGAAGGGGCAGTGCTGAATGATAGCAAAAATACCGCCCGGACGTAGGGATAAGAAGACGAGCTTTAAGGATTTGGCGAATTATTGTCTCGGAATAAGTGGACATGCTAAAGGTTCAATACTGCACGTAGGAATGAAGAATTTGAACTCACCGCCGGAGAAAGCATATCTTGAAATGGAAGGTCTCTCATATGAGAACGTGAGGTGCAAAAATCCAGTATTGCATTTTATCTTGTCATGGCGAGCGGAAGAAAGTCCCAGCAATGAGCAAGTAGATGAGGCAGTCAATATTGCGCTGGGAGAATTAGACTTGCAGGATTGCCAATCATTATGGGCGTTGCAGTCAGACACAGAGAACCTTCATGTCCATGTAGCAGTGAATCGAATATCGCCTAAAAGTTTTCGAGCGATCAGCCCGGCTGGAGGTTGGACGAAGAAAGCCTTAGAAAGAGCTGCGCGAAAAATCGAAATCATACAGGGCTGGGAGATAGAACAGAGCGGGCGTTATGTGGTGAGTTCATCCGGCCAGATAACGGAGAAAAAAGCAAGCGACATACGGAAAGCCGAAATCTCGCAGACGGCGCGGGATGTCGAATCGCACACAGGAGAAGAAAGCCTAGAACGGCAAGCGAAGCGAGAAGTGTCAAAGATTTTAGAGACAGCGGAAAGTTGGAGAGACCTTCACGAGCGATTAGGGGCAAAAGGGTATTTGCTTGAAAGGTGCGTAAATGGAGCAGTTCTGAAGTATGGGGACAAAAGCGTGAAGTTATCGAGAGTGTCTCGAAGCAGTAGTTTTAGCAAATTGGAGCAAAGACTAGGCAAGTATCAGGAACGCCAATCAGACATTGAAATAGCGGAACGCGCCAAAAAGAAAACAAGAGTTTCGGCCAGCCGTTCTTCATGGGAGCAATATAAAAGTGAGCGAGAAAGTTATTTAGATGCAAAAGCGAAAGCGGTCAAGGAATTACGCACCCGCCAGAAGCAAGAACGAGAAGAATTACGCCGCCTCCAGCAGACCCGCCGGAAAGAAATATTTGCGGAGAGCTGGAAGGGGCGCGGGCGAGAACTGAATCAGTTGCGTAGTATTTTCGCGTTTGTTCATCGCAAAGAGCAGCTTGAATTAAGAGAACGGCAGAAGGAAGAAATGGAAGAATTGCGCTCACACTATCTGAGGCGATTTCCGTCGTTCCGAGATTGGCTATCAGACCAGAGCCGCGAGGACTTGTACCGCATATATCGTTATCCTGGACAGTTATTACTTTCGCCTGAGCAGTCAGGAATAAGAATCCCAGCTCCCCAGAGAA
>CALGGR010000002.1 GCA_937915755.1 uncultured Fretibacterium sp.
GAGACAGGCTCGTCGCTAGTCAACAATACGTTAGATAGAATTCCGATCTCCTCTTCGGTAAGCACGGATCCCAACATTCTCAAACACTCCTTTCGAAAATATCAGCAAGGCTCACTCTTCGATCGCTTCCCACTTCTTGAATTCTATTGTTAAAGCAGGCTTGTATCCGTTCTCCCAAAATTCTTTAATCTTCTCATAGTTGGTTTTTCCAGAAATGTAGTAATACTTCTCACCATCGTCTCCATCGCGTTCTTCCACTTTAGCCCTAATATAATGCTCGCTATGAAAGTCAAAGTCTGGATCGCACCAATCTATTATCGAATACAGGATGAAAGTCATAAGACTTCTATTTATTAAACCGCAAATGACGTTTGCAACATACTCTGAATCGACTGAAAAAGTTTCGAAATAGTAAGTCATCGTAATTACTCCTTTCAAAAATATCAGCAATACTTACTCATCAACAAGTCCAAGTTCTGCAGGTGTGTACCACTTACCTGGAACCATTCCTTTGTATTTAGTACCTATTAGGAATGTCCAACGGTCAAAATGATGGCAACAAACCTCGTATGTACCATCTGCAATCCTTTTTACCTCACCCCTAAATATCAGCGTCTCCTTCTTCGGATAAAACTGACTGACCTCTTTCTTAATCTGAGCAACAGGCTCTGGAAATCTATTGATGTCCCTTTTCAAAAATATAGCTTCACTCTCAGTCAGAACGCTCCCGATCGGTTCCCAGTTCTTAAAGTCGATCTTTAAAGTTGGACTAAAAGTGTATTCCCAGAACTCTTTGACCTCCTCGCAGTTAGATTCACCGCTAACGTAAAAGTAGTTCTCACCGATGTCCCGCTTAAATTCCTCTACTTTTGCGTTAACATAGTAATCTCTACGAATATCATAGTTCGGATAGCACTCATCTATTATTTCGTATGTCTTTTTGTTAATCAGATCACAAACAATCTCTGCAATACACCTAGATGCTACTGGAAAAGTTTCGAAATGGTAAGTCATTCAAACCCCCTAATTAAAATATCAGCCATTACTCACTCACTCCTCCTCTTCAACTCCACACAAGTCAAACTCATCAGCTATCGTACGAACCAATCTCGAAAGTTCCATTGCTAAAATATAAGCTTTGTTTGCAGGCATTCCATAGAGAATAGTAAAGCGCTCCTCTTCGGACAAGTCAGTGAAACAGATCCTTTGAGGAGCGCCATCGCGAATGACACTATAGTAGCACTCGTCTAGATTCCTCACCTCTGGAATATCAGCAGACACACTTTGGGCAAGTTCTAGCAGCTTTTTATTCTTTATGCTTGTTGTGTCTATCATCGGTTGCCTCATCCCTAATGTAGAAGGTAACACTCAAACTCCTAATGTCATCGCCTCCTTGCAAAGCCTCATTGCCAATCCTGAAAATATCAGCAATCATCTCCCCGAGAATTTTCTCCTGCATCTTTTACTCCTTTCACCTTACACTCGACGTAACGTCCGTCATCTCCCATCAGAATTAGCTTCTCAATCCCAGCGTTAACGATAAGGCGTCTACACATAGTACAGGGAACAGCATCGATGAGTTCTCCAGTCTCAGCATCCCTCCCAGACAAATATAAGCAGGAACCAATCATGTCGCGTCTCGAAGCAGAGATGATAGCGTTGGCCTCAGCGTGTACAGCATTACACAGTTCGTAACGCTCACCATGCTCCACTCCCATATCCTGTCTTATACAAGTACCGATGTCAATGCAGTTCTCTTCGCCTCTTGGAGCGCCGTTGTAACCAGTAGAGATCACCTCATCGTTCTTAACAATCACAGCTCCATACCTGCGTCTAAGGCATGTAGAACGATTCGAGAGAATATCAGCCAGCTTCAGGTAGTACTCGTGCTTTCCAATCCTATTGTGCTGTTCCAAGGTCCCTCCTAACTCAAGCGCTCAAGCAGTCGATCATGACAACCTCATTAAGTCTGAATTCGAGAATATCAGCATCGGCTCCAGCTAGCAGTTCGATCTCGACCGACTTGTCATTCGAGAACAGTTGAGCGATCGTGTCTGCATTATTGATGAGATAGTTAGCACTGCCGACAACCTCTCGTCTAATAGTCTCTTCCCTTACCGTGCTAGTGATCGGTTCGAGTTCTTCTCCATCCAACCCAGACACATAAGTAACAACCGAGTAAGGCTCGCACTCGTCTGTAAATATCAGCTTGAAGCTAGAAGCCAACTCCTTGACAAACAGATCAACAATCTTATCGACATTATTAAGTAAGTAGTCTCCACCCTTGATTACGAGTCCCTTAGCAAGTGTCTCTTCAGTCATTCTCATCATTACTGTACCTCCTCATAGTATTGAACAACTCTACCACCAAAAATATCAGCACACGCTCTAGCCTCTTTAAGAGTGTCGTACCACTTAGCATCGCCAATCTCTCTAGTGAACTTAAGCTCTCCGAAATGTTTGTTCACAAAGTAGTACACATCTTTAGGATTGGATCCTTGTGCATGATCAGCGATGTAAACGTAAAACTTAATTTTCTGCATCTCTCTTACCTCCAGTTCTCAACCAGCACACATACGAACACACTCCGAGATCACGTTAGGAATATCAGCACAGTAAGCCTCCTCTCCTCTATAACTTTGAACCCTGTAGTAGTTGCCCCTCTCCAATGTAAACTCTCTATAAACAGTCAGTCCTGATCCATGCCACACATTAGATCTCCTACGAACCTTCTTAACGAAATGTCTCCACAGATTCCTCACCCGGGTAAAAATATAAGCAGGAATCGTCATGGTCTTCTGAACGCCAACGATCTTCTTAATAGTTTCCATCTCTTCTTCAGTTTTGACGCACGCGCTACAGTATGCTAAGAAAGCGTCAGCATCAATCAATCTCATAAATATCAGTCCTTTCTAGAGCCCCAGGAAGGCCCCTAGCAGCCCGTATAAGCCGTTTTAAGCCCATTACACGACTCTATATCGTCTAAGCTGCTAGAAGCCCTTCTAGGCCCATTTAAACGCCTTGTGTGATGGCTCTGT
>CALGGR010000003.1 GCA_937915755.1 uncultured Fretibacterium sp.
CCCTAAAAACTCGGAAGCCGTTATCCTTCTCGGTGAGGGATTCGCTACTATGGCTAAATGCTACGAACTTACGGGACACCCCGCTGTCGCCGCTATCTCCTGCTATCAGTTGAAGTTGGTTGCGGGAATCCTTCATCAGAAATTCCCTCTCGCTCGCATCATCATCACTGCTGATAACGACAAGGCTACTGAACTCAAACGCGATTTCAACCCAGGTATTGAGGCCGCCCGCAACACCTGCAAAGCGGGGCTTGCCGTCGATTTCATTTTCCCGCAGTTCCTCAATCCCGATGATGGCTCTGACTGGGACGATTTCGCTATACTCTATGGCGACGATAATACTCGCAATCTACTCCTTCAGCATATCTCTTGGGATCTGCTATCTGATGAACAGAAAAACGAGGCTATTACACGCAATAATCTTTCTCAGGCTGTTCAGCTCCTTGACCCGACTGTCAGAATTCCACCTCAGGAGTTCATTGGCGGTCTGTTCGCTCGTAATTTCGTCAGCCTACTTGCTGCTCCTCCGGGTACGGGTAAAACTATCTTCATGCAGAAATTCGTTTCTGATTTATCCATTGGCGGGAGTATCTTTGACGGCTTTACTGACGATGAACCGCAGCGCAAATGTCTCATCTTCGCAGGTGAGGCGGGGTTTGATTTGCTCGCTCGTAGGGCGGCTTCCCTCAAATGGGCCGTCAATCCTCAGAATGTCCCGGTCGTTGACCAATACACTTTCGAGAGCAGGGATATTCCTATCATGCTTGACGATCCAGGGGGCTGGCTGAATGTCAAACGACTAGCGGACATGTACAAACCTGATGTCATTTTCTGGGATACCTTCTCGTCCTTCCATGAGAGAGATGAAAACAAGGCTTCGGAGATGAAACCCCTCATCAAGAATTTAGCAGAGCTGGCACGCGATTTTAATACCGCTGTCGTTCTAGTTCACCATTCAAGGAAAAGGGCTGCTAAAGAACGTTCTTTGTCCCTCAATCAGGATGACGTTATCGGCTCCAGTATCCTCAACAGGCTTGTGTCTCTCATTATAGGGATTGAGCCAATGAAAGAAGACGATAAAACTCTATTAGTCAGACCGCTAAAGACTTGGTTCTCCGCATTCATGCCCTTCACCTATAGGCTCACTGAGGACTTCTACGGACACACTGTCATGCAGACCGATTTAGCTCCGGCTTCCGTCAATAACTCTAAGATTGCTGTTTGGAACTATTTGTATGAGAACTTTGAAGCAGGTGAATGGTTCTCTCCAAGTGTGATAGAACTAGAGAACATTCAGCCGTCAGTCAGCCTATGGCAGCTAAGAAGAATACTCAGCGATTTTGTCAAAAATGGGAAGCTCGACAAAAGGGGGACGACTAAAAATACCGAGTACGCTTTGAAAGAAGAATAGGATTTAAGCACCCCAAAAAGAAAATTTATTCATATGGGGATACGTGCTTAAATAACTAACAAACACCGATGAATACTGAAAATGATTTAAGCAGCGCCCGCTTAAATAACTGCTTAAATCATTCTGTTTTATATTGACAATTAAGCTACCATCAATATTTATGACTGCTTAAATCATAGGTGTATATTAGTCAAAAAGATTTAAGCACATATTTAAGCACCCCATGCTTAAATATAAATATAGTATTTATATATATTTATATAGTATTTAAGCATAAATCCCCTATTAAAGAGAATAAGAGAGTGTCAATAATATGGTCAGTAGAACTACCTACCATTTTTCTTTTGGAGACAAGAAGAGGAGGCTATAGAATGAGTGAACTGCTATTGTCGATAGAGCTAGAGGGATTGCCGCCGACGGTGAACCATCTGTACCGCAGTACTAGGAGCGGGAGGAGATACAAAACAGAAGTCGGGCGTGAATATCAGCAGACTATAAGTAATGCTATCATGGAGGCATATACAGGCAGTGAACCGTATGCAGGTGCAGTTGAACTGCATGTGATATTCGAGACGAACAACCGGCGAAAGTGGGATATAGATAATCGAATTAAAGCCCTTCAGGACTGCTTGAGTATGGCAGGTGTATTACTAGATGACAGACAGGTAGAAGCCCTCAGTGTGAGGCGTGTATATGGCTGTAGGATGGCGACAAAAATAGAGGTTAGGGGGTTGTGAAATGAAGTACGTAGAACGTTGTTTGTGGGACTATAAGGCGAATGTTGCAATGCTGGAGATACTGACGCTGAGATTAGGAGCACTGCGTTCAGTACACGGGCACAACTACGAAGCGCATAGCGTAAACGGAGCATCTGACCCAGTAGCCAACGTAACGGGGCAAATCCTAGACTTGGAGAAAAAGATACACCGGACAGGGCTGATGGTGTATCCTGTGCAGAGACTCGAAGCAGACCTGAAAGGTAATGCCCAGCCGACGTATCACATGCAAGAGATACTTAAGCTGAGGTACTTTGAGCACAACAGCCGCGAGTATGTGCAGTCAGAACTGGGGCTATCACAGACAACATACTGGAGGCGGCAGGAGGAGCTGCTCCGGCTGGCTCGTAAGTATCTTGCAGAAGATTAGGTACGAAAAAAGGGGAGGCCGTGATGACTTCCCCTTATTCTGTTTACATGATGTAACTAATGTCTTCGAGACTGGATAGCATTTCTTCAAGCTCGTTAAGCTCACTTGCGTTGCTGTAGCGTTTCTCCTCGATAGCATTATCGATTTCATACTTGAGATTTACAATGCTGGAGGAGATATTAATCCACTCACTTGTAATCTGTTCGTAGTCCATGTGCCAGTCTCCTTGTTTTACCGCTGGTACTCGTTCCTGAAGTTGATAGCCTGTATTCTTGTTGCGCATTGAGCCTTGAAGACGAGGTGCTGTAGCGCGTTAGAGATGGCTTGAAGTTCCTGAAGCGCGGGTGCTGTGTTCTCACCGAGCAGGGAGATGATTTCGCTTATCTCGTGCATGTGAGAGTAGCACTGAAATTCGAGGTTGAAGGGAGCGTTGTACTGTTCGCTAGTCATGCTCAAGTTCTCCTTTTCTCTTAATCAAAATACGGGAGTGAAATTCGAGGTTTCTGAGCTGTTCGTGCCGTTTCTCAAGTATTTCACTTGCCTCTTGATTGCCGTATACACCCAGCCAGCCTAGTTCGTGAATAACCTTGTATGCTTCGGACAGGAGGTTGTCATACTTGCGTGTAAGTCTTGCCAGCGTGTCTTTCCTTTTCGGGATAGCATTTGGATTAATCATGAGCACATTCTCCTTCGTATAGTTCTCCCCACACGTGGTCAGGGCCGTATTTCTCGCGGTATTCAGCGAAGAGTTTATCTAGCTCCATAGCGTCCTTTATCCTTGACTGCAACATTTTCATGTCTTGATGAATTGCGCATTCAATATCGTCCTGAAGGTCTCTGACGTTCTGAAGCATTCTGGACAACTGGTATACGTTTAAGGTATCCCTTAGAGCACAGATGACTTCTTTAGCATCGTGGTACAGCCTGTCAACTTCTTTCTCTACTGTGAGAGAGTTAGCGCGTACTTCATCGTAAGTCATGGTAACAAATCCTTTCTTCAATGGGGTAAAAATACGGGAGCTGTGGTAGCCTCCCGAAACCTGAGCCTATATCGTGCGAGTGTAGATAGTGTTGCTGTTGTCGCGGTATTTAGGCATTTTGTCTAACAGAGCGTCAATTTCGCCGCGAGAGAGGATATAAATACCTTTCCCGTCTCTTGGCAGTGGCAGGTCGTCTTTGGGCATAGGGAGCTGCGGTAGTGCTGGAGTGTCCTGTGAGGGTTCTGCATCAGCTTGTCCTTGAGAGAGTTCCTGAAAGAAATCACTTTCCCAGAAATTGTCGTCAACGTCGTCCTCATCCCAAGAGTAAGACCAATCGGAGTAGAAATTGACTTCATCATCATTCTGAGCGTCATTGATTAGGTCAATAAGTTCGGCGATAGTTCTGTTGAGTACCTGAAGGTCATCATTGTTGAGACAGTCTTCCTTGAACATAAAGAAGTCTCTGACCAGCTTACGAGCGCGGTTGTTACGATTTACGTGCCTTTTTCTTTGTCTTAAAGACATAAAGCATCTTTCCTTTCGCTAAAACTTAGACCTCAGTAATTACCTTAACCTTTCGAGTGAATAATGAATAAATGTGTGTGATATAATGCGTGTTATAAATTGAAAGAAAAGGCAGGGAGTGCGATAAATCGACACCCCTGCAAATGAACTTCTAGCAGTAGCCGTTAGCGGTTTCCCATTCAATTCTGTCGCGGTCGATAGCAGCTTGAAGGCTGTTCCACAGGTCATAGATACCTTGAACGGTAATGCCCTGCTCCGCGATGACTTCAGGGGACAGTTCAGAATAAATCTGACGGGCGGCTTCGAGACGGTTCACTTTAGCTTTAGTTACGTTACGTAACATTTTGCATCGTACCTTTCATATTAGATTGTCAATTAACTCGGAGTAATCCCGATTAGGATTTCTAGTTGTGGTGCTCCGCACTAAAATTATACCACATAAAGTTTGATTAGTCAAACAGTATATCAAGATAGGATATTATTGCATTGAATAAATAGCGCAGAGAATAGAAGAATAGAAGCAATAAAAAAGAGGGGCTGTAGTAGCTCCTCTGTGTTGTTGTGGTATTGCCTCTAAGAAAGTGGCTGGGGATTACTCCCCAGCGTCCTCGTCGTCTTCAGGATATACGCCGTATGCAAAGAAGTAGTTGAGGTCGTCGATGTCTTCCTCGCTGAGTTCGTCCTCGTCGTCCTCATCGCCGTAGCCGTCCCAGTCCTCTTCGTCTTCGTCGTAATCCTCGTCCTCGTAGTCCTCGTGGCTGTGGCAATCTGCGTTTTTTTGTGATAAGATTGCTCCATTCAGGATTTCCCGCTTGCTTATGCGGTAGAAGTTCTCCATGAGGCCTTCGTAGTCAAGTCCTTTCGGGCTTTCTACCTCGAACCCCGTTTTGAAATGGCGGTTGTAGTGGGCATTGCGGAAATACCTTGAAAGTTCCAGTGTGTGGTAATAGAGGTCGCGCTGGACTTTCGCCATTATTGCGCTATCTGCTTCATTCAGTAGCATTTTTATTTCCTCCAAAGTATTAGATTGTCAATATGCTGGGTTTTATCCCTTTTGCGGTGATACAGCTTCCGCACCACTATTATAACACAAAAATGATACATTGTCAAGTAGATATATCTCTAATGCGAGAATATGCGCGTGTAATAGAAATGTGGTAGGAAAGTGAACAGAAAGTGAACAGAAAGTGAACAAAAACTGAAATAAAAATGAAAAGAAAATGAACAAAAAGTGGAAGAAAAATGAAAGGAAAGTGAAAAGAAATTGAATAAAAAAGCACCGAAAACGTGATAAACTCATAACATCGAAAAAATCGGTTCAGTGTAAAACATGCACGCGACATCTTTTTAGGGTGTCGTTTTTTATGGGTACATGCCGGAGTAGCGCAACTGGTGAGAGCGGCATTAAGCAGGTTGCAGGTTCGACCCCTGCCTCCGGCGACAAGTGAAACGAGGAGGAAAAGTAATGGCAGTAACATTAGGCGGCTGGAACATAGATGAGATGAAGGGTTGCAATTTGCCACAGAAGGCTCAGAGTGCATTCACGGCAGTAACAGGCGGACTGGTAGGTGCAGAATATCAGCCGGTGTTGTACGTAGGTTCGCAGGTGGTGAACGGGACAAATTACTGCATATTCGCAATCCAGACGTTAGTAGAGCCGAATGCGGAGAAACGTTTGGTGAAGATGATAATCAACGCGGCGGCGAACGGAGCAGCGTCATTAGTATCAGTGAGCGGAGTAGCAATCTAGCCCCGCCCATCAGTAAGAAGCAGCACCCAATCAGACAGAAATAATCGGACTTATCATAAGTACCCCACTAAGAAACAGCTAATAACAGCACAAGACACGATTGCAAGCGTGAAGGACGAGTAATCCCGCTAGTCCTGTTCTTGTGCAGAAGATGCGGGATAGCACGAGGGTTTTTTAAGCTCCTTTACCTCGTGCTTTTTGTTATGGAAAAGGAGCTGTGAAAGGGAGTAAAAGATGATAATAGATAAAGAGTTTGCCGAATTGATACCAGCATTGACGGAAGATGAATACAAAGGACTAGAGGCGAGCATAGTGGCTGATGGCTGCCGTGATGCGCTTGTAGTATGGGTAGAAGTGCTAGTAGACGGGCACAACCGCTACAGGATATGCACAGCACACAATGTCCCGTTCCAGACAGTGGAGAAGGATTTTGCGGACAGGGACGCAGTGAAGCTGTGGATGATGCGCAACCAACTATCACGGCGTAATCTGAATGACTTTCAGCGTATAGAGATAGTGCGTAAGTGTGAAGACGCGGTGAAGGCAGACGCAAAAAAACGGCAGGGTACGCGGACAGATTTATTAACATATGCAGAAAATTACGCACAAGTTGAGCCGGAGAAAAAACGCGCAACAATAGAATTAGGAGTAATGGCTGGTGTATCTGCTTCAACGTATGAGCATGCTGTTGCGATACTGGATAAAGCCCCGAAGTGGTGAACTGGAAAAATTTACCAGTTTATTGCGAGCAGATGGCCAAGTGGACTTAGGGAAAAATTGCCCGAAGCAAAAATCTGTCCCGGAAAAATTACCGGAACAAAAGACAGTAGCGGGAAGTTGCCGCCCCGTGAACGCAGCTATAAATCCTTCATAGCCAGCAGATTGATTTTGTAGAATAGGCGTTTATTTCCCCGCACAGTAATCAAATTTTGAGGTATAGAAGCAAGTTTAGCCTTGATAGTATTTCGAGATTTTCCAGTAAACTTCATAAGTTCATTCATGGATAAGCCCTGTCCGAAAAAAGCGGAAGCCTGGAGCAATAGATAGCACAAAGAAGCAGTGAAATCATCATGAAGGTTCAAAGCGTCAAGTTTGTGCATGAAGGTAGTAATCTGACTTGATTTAAGTTTAAGGGCGTGTGAAATATCGTCAATGGTATTCTTGAAGAAAGTCATGAAGCCGTAGATGAAGGGAGTAAGGTCTCCGCAGTTGATTTCAAGTTCAGTATCATGAATTAGCTCGTAATAACGTTTAAGACTGTGTCTGATAGTAACGGACAGCCTTAAAGCAGTTAAAGGGTGAAAATGCTTAGCGAGGCAGTAAGAAGCGATAAAGCGTGCAGTTCTGCCGTTGCCGTCATAGAAAGGGTGAATATAGACGAATAAGTAATGAAAGACAGCAATGCGAACTAAGACAGGGATATTATTATCATGTAGGAAATCCAAAGCAAAATTCATGCAGTTGATAATCTTTTTTTCTGGAGTAATGCCCCGATGCAGTATTTTGCCTGAAGCAGATTTAATATCAACAGCCTCCGCCCTGAAGATAGCCCCGTCAAGCCTGTTGTGAGGATTATTGGACGCAATTTCATCATGAGCGAAGTCATCATAGAAAACCCTAATATCAAGAGGAGAGTAAAAAGGTATAGAACAATCGTCGAGCAGCAAGTGATATTTTTTGATGATGCTAGAGAAGTGGGAAGATGAGTAATAGCCTTCAAGTATGTTGCGAAGCTCCCGATGAGTGCTGTGAATGCCCTCAATGGCGGAAGTGGAATGAACTTCGTCAACGATGGAGGCTAAAGCGAACTGGTGTAGAGCAATAGGCGGGAAGTTATGTATGATGTCAGTAAGAGAACGATGACTGATATAGATATTTTCGATAAGGCTGACAAGTTCAGGAGAGTAGTAAAAGAAAGCCTGAAAGGAATTGTTATGGTTGAACTGTTGAATGTAGAAGTCTAAAAGGACAGAAGACGGCGAATGAAAGCGTTGAAGGTAAGCATTATAGTGGTTATGCCTGTCAGTATAAAAAATCTTTTTCAATGAAGCCAGTGCCATAATAATCCCTCTTAAGTATTGTTGTCAAAAACAGTTTATATTGATACGTAAGCGATGAGAGGTTATCAAAAAGAGTGAAAAATGACAATAGCCTGCCCTAATGAGTGGTGAGCTAAATTATGATTATCGCAAGAACTTATTATCTATTGTGTTATGTTTTTCCAGATATATATTTTTGAATATCCGTAATCCATTTAGTATCATGTGCTTCAAAGCGTTCAAGAAAGAGAATAAAATTAGAACTGCATGATGTAGTATCAGGGAAGTTGATATTTGCTACTCTTTTACGCATAGATTGATATGATTTTTGTGATATTTTTCCGCAAATTTCTTTGATTTGTTTTTCATGTGCGTTATAGTTCTGGACACCAGTCCATTTTTCAATTTCTGTGCTGTTTGTTTTCTTACCTTGTTTTTTGAGTGATACATTCCCGAAGTGCAGAAGAATAATCTGCATAGTACAGGGGTTTGCGAATATAATAAGTTTTTCGGACGCTTTTTGTTTATTTAGGAAAGTATTGATTTTAGATTTTACTTTAGAATATTCCCTGTATGGAGCTTTATCAGTGTCGCAAAAGATAAGAATTAGCTCATAGATATTATTTTGATAAGCGTCTTGAAATCTTGCAGGAATATTAGACGCGCTTTTTGCGTTAATTAAGAAGAATTTGTAATTATTATTCCAAACGTTTAACTGTAATAGCCTGTCGAAGTAATAGTAATCTTCATATCCCTCACATATGACACAGATTTTATGTTTTTTATCGATGGGTGGTATCTTAGGCATAAATCAAATTTTTCTTTGTTGCGAACAGAGAATTAAATAAGTCAGGTTCAGGGAGTGCACCCAAAACGCCTTTACGATATTTTTCAACTAAGTCGGAAGTATCTCTTATGCCGTTATCCATAGCAGTAAAATCAGCTAAAGAATAAAGGTAAGTATCATTAAGGTCTTTATATGAGAACCAAATTTGTTCTTTTCGGAAGAGTGTTTTGCAATCTAAGAGCGATATGTCATGAACAGTAGCGATTAACTGTGAGTTGTTATTTAATTCGTTATTAAACATATTGATGATAGCACGAGTAAGGCGGAAATGCAGGCTGTTGTCTAATTCGTCAATTATTAAGATACGTCCATTATGCAAAGCGTCGAGAATGTAGCTTGCGAGAGCAGCCATTTTTTTAGTTCCCGTAGAGTCGAATAGGATGCTTGGAACTTGAATACCTTTATAAACTGATACAAGATGGAGCATTTCCGGTAATATAGAAGACGTGCTAAGAACTTTCTCTTGAGGTTCTAGGCTGTTATTGTCATTGGAGCGTAGGACGACTTTGATTTCGTTATCATTAAGATACCTGAAATCTTCTAATGATAAGTCAGCATTAAGAAGGAAATTAGTAATTTCCCTGTGCATTTTTTCAGAAGACTTTAACATATCGATAGTTTTTGCGATGGGAATATTATTCATATCGACGATGTCAATTTTCGACGCAAAGGCAGTAATAATGTCCTTAATTTTTTTGAGATGCGGGAAATTATCAGTGTCGACCAAATGGATAAGGATATTATTTTTAGCAGCAGCTTGCATAATTACATGCAAATCCTTATCTTCAGAATAATATACTTTTGCAGTATTATCACGTATAAGAAGATGATGAATTTTTTTATTTCTGTGCTTGTCATGTAGGACTTCAGAAAAACGCTCATAGACATATTCTTTTTTTCTAGTGTTGTATTTAACTTCAAGAATATACTCTTTTCCATCATAGAGGAAAGAAATGCCGACCTCAGCAATAGGGGTGTTAGTAAAAATATTGGCTTCAATCTCAGCCCGATTATTGAGCATTAACATTTTCAGCATAGAAATCAAGCGGACGAAGTTAGTTTTCCCCGAATTATTAGGGCCGATAATGACAGCAGTTTTTAGTGTGTGTATATTGTTCTGAAATATGACGTTATTTGTGAAACGTCTATAGTGCATATTAGCGTACATAGAGAACGCGACCCTGCTATTGTAAATCATACAATTTTCTGCCCATAAAGATAAAAGCATAAAACTCCCCCTATTGAAGTTGGAGTAATTATATCCAATAAAATTTTTCATGCAATATAATTACAAGAAAAATATCAAGTAAAATAGTATGAGAAGATCGGAAGAGCACACGTCTGAACTCCAGTCACTA
>CALGGR010000004.1 GCA_937915755.1 uncultured Fretibacterium sp.
TAGTCATCACATGCGGTTCAACCGAAGCAATGATGGCGGCCATGATGACAATCTGCAATCCTGGCGATAAAGTCATGGTATTCTCACCGTTCTATGAAAATTACGGCGCAGACTCGATACTTTCGGGAGCGTCTCCTATCTACATTCCGCTGGTGCCTCCGACTTACGACTACGACATCAACCTCATTGAAGACGGTTTCAAGCAGGGCGCAAAAGCAATCGTAATCTGCAACCCCTCCAACCCTTGCGGAAAGGTCTTCACTGAGAAGGAACTCACTGAGATCGGTGCGCTCGCAGTAAAGTATGACGCGTTTATCATAACCGATGAGGTCTACGAGCATATAGTGTTCGACCCCTACAAGCATGTCTATGCGTCAGGGCTTCCCGGACTTTTCGACCACGTAATCACATGCAACTCGCTCTCGAAAACGTACTCAATCACCGGCTGGAGACTCGGCTATCTCATCGGGCCTGCTGATGTTGTTGACGGTGCAAGGAAAGTTCACGACTTCCTGACTGTTGGAGCTGCTGCACCATTACAGGAGGCAGCAGTTCATGCGTTCCAGTTGCCGCAGGAGTACTATGACGCATTGAAGGCGAAGTACACGAAGCTCCGTAACATGTTCCTTGAGGGACTTGACGCGGCAGGGCTGAAGCACAATGTTCCGCAGGGCTCGTATTTCGTAATGGTCGACATTTCGGACTTCCTGAAGCTTGACCAGTTCAAGGGCTGGACGGACTTGGAGTTCTGCGAATGGGTCATCAAGAATATCGGAGTAGCGGCAGTTCCGGGATCGAGTTTCTTCCGTGAGCCTATAAACAATCTGATACGCTTCCATTTTGCGAGGACGGAGGATATTCTTTCCGATGCAATCACGAGGCTTCAGAAGCTCGGTGCAATGGTGAAGTAATCACTCAATGAGCATACTTGTGGCAATGAGCGGGGGCGTTGACAGCAGCGTCTCCGCTTTTCTTATGCGCGAAAAGTACGGGGCTTGCAAGGGAGCGACGATGTTGCTGTTCTTGAATGAGGCTCTGGGAATTTCTGGGAGGCATCCATGCTGTTCACGCGAGAATATTGTTGACGCTAGGGCGGTTTGCGATGTTTTGGGTATCGAGCATGAGGTGATTGACTTTATGGCCGAGTTCGAGGAATGCGTCGTCAAAAAGTTCGTGAGCGTCTACGAGTCAGGCGGTACACCAAATCCCTGCATCGACTGCAACAGGTTCATGAAGTTCGGGGAATTTCTTGGACACGCTAGGGCTTCAGGACATGAGAGGATTGCGACGGGACATTACGCCAGGATTGAGCGGGACAATTCGGGACGTTACCTTCTGAGAAAAGCTGTAGACTTGTCGAGGGATCAGAGTTACGTGTTGTACATGATGACGCAGGAGCAATTATCACGAACGGACTATCCTCTAGGCGGAATGCTGAAGTCGGACGTTAGGGAGCTTGCGGCTTCACTCGGTTTCACGAATGCTAGGAAACATGACTCGCAGGATATATGCTTCGTACCTGACGGGGATTACGCGGGCTTCATTGAGGAGTACACTGGGAAAGTCTATCCGCCCGGAGATTTTGTTGACGCTTCCGGGAACGTATTGGGACAGCATAAAGGCATCATACATTACACGGCAGGACAGCGTAAGGGATTGGGCGTTGCCGCGAAATCGAGACTCTATGTCTCAAAGATTGACACGGCCATGAACACGGTTACTCTCGTCCCTGAGAGCGAGGCGGGACTTTACACAAGGGCAATCGCCGTGAGTGATGTGAATCTCGTTGCGTTCGAGAGGCTTCCTGAGAATTTCAGGGCTGGCGTGAAAGTTCGTTACCGTCAGAAGGAAATTCAGGCAATAGTGAATCAGACGGATGAGAATGAGATAGTGATAGAGTTTGCGGAGACTGTGAGAAGTCCGGCAGTTGGTCAGGCAGCCGTGATATATGACGGTGATTATGTAGTCGGCGGAGGGACGATTTCAAGGGTGCTATAATCTTAACAGTCAGGAGGGCAAAATGAATCAGTCGGGAAGACTAACGAGCCAGCACAAAAAATCTCACGGAGTAGAAGGAATCTTTTGCATCGAAGCAAAAGCACATGATACATTAGTGAGAAGTATTGCTGTGTTGGTGAGAAAGTCTCTTCAGGAAAAATACCCGCAGTTATTGTTCCGTCATAGAGCTAACATAAGCAAATCAGAAATCAACGATGCTTTACGGCGGATTGACAGCAATTTGGGACAGACTCTCTTTGTTAAAGAGGCCAGCATACAGCCCGATGGCGGAATAATCGAAGTGAAAGATGACAATAATAACTGGAGGATTGTTCTGGTATCAGAGGCAAAATATCAGGGCAGAGATATAGATAACATAAAGCAGGGAATACTTGTAGGTAAAAATGGCAATCAGGATTTGATGGTTGCGGGAAACGCTATAGAGCGCGCACATAAGAATATTTCCGAGATTGCCAACTATATGCTCTCAGAATCTCATTTTCCGTACATATTATTTCTGGAAGGCTCAAACTTTTTGACACAGAACATAACAATTCAGAGGCCGGACGGAAGAAATGTAACGCTCAATTATAATTCCGGCGCACTAAACAGGCTGGACAGACTTACCTCCGCGAATTATGGAATGCCCTTAAATACCAATCTATGCAGGAACAAATTTATACCCCATCATGACAAAATGATAATGCTTCAGGCTGCTTCGATTTATACTCACGGGGACGGAGAAAGATGGAAAGAGGCAGAAATGTTCCGAGTTATGTCAGATATAGCAGAGACATCACTGAAGATTTTAGGCAGTGATTTGTTCATTCAGCTCACGGGGAAATAGCATCATGGCGAGAAAAGCAGGCCATAGCCTTTTAGGTCACGCAAAGTTCAACAAGAAAGATGAATTTTACACGCTCTATCCTGACATAGAACGTGAATTGAAGTATTATGAGTGCCACTTCAAGAATAAGGTCGTATATTGTAACTGTGATGATGTAAGGTTTAGCAAGTTCTATAGGTATTTTGCGGACAATTTCAGCAAATTGAGCCTGAAAAAGTTAATTTGTTCATGTTACACGAGAGATGAATTAAGCCTCTTTAACATTTCGCCTAAACATGGCTTCTACTACGAGTACACAGGCTTTGAGAATAGTAATCCAGAAATTGATGATGTTACACATTTCATGGGTGATGGGGATTTCAGGAGTACAGAGAGTATCGAATTGCTGAAACAGTCTGATATTGTGGTTACGAATCCTCCTTTTTCACTCTTTAGAGAGTATTTGAGGCAGCTTATGAAATACGGTAAAAAGTTTCTCATAATCAGCAACATCAACGCCATAACGTATAAAGAAGTCTTCACACTTATACAGGCGAATAAAATCTGGCTTGGTGTAAATTTCGGCAGAGGTATATCCGGCTTCATTGTCCCGGAAGAATACGAGCTTTACGGCACCGAGACGCATACAGACGAAGAAGGCCGAAGAATTATATCCCCTAATAACTGCCTTTGGCTCACCAACTTGGACAACGCAAGAAAGCATGAATTTATCCCTTTGACACGGACATATTACGGTCATGAATTAGAATATCCAAATTACGACAATTACCCTGCAATTAACGTGGACAAGACTCAGAATATCCCGGCAGATTACTTCGGAGCTATGGGAGTTCCTCTCTCGTTCCTTCACAAGCATAATCCCGAACAGTTCACAATTTTAGGTTTCAGAAAAGGGATTGACGGCAAAGATTTGGCCATAAACGGGAAATGTACGTATTTCAGAATATTAGTTAGGCGTTCAGATAGTGCATATACATGTAATCGCAGAGATTAGCGTACTCATTTTTCTCTTGGCAGAATGCTGAAGTCGGACGTTATTATCATCATGACGGTGATTATGTAGTCGGCGGAGGGGCGATTTCAGGATTGCTGTAACGTAACGCAGCTTGACAAAAAATTTCTGAGCCGGTAGAATTTTCTGTTCGGAAACAAAAACTTTTCAGGAGGTTTAACCGCATGGCCAGAAGGCAAATGGTTTACGGCATCAATGACACGCCCCCGTTCTTCATAACTCTCTTATCAGGAGCACAGCACGTATTAACCCTCTTCGGTTCAACAACACTAGTCCCGCTGATATTCGGCCCCGCAATGGGGATGGACGCATTGCAAATCGCCTCGCTCATCTCCTGCGTTTACTTCGGAATGGGAGTAGCGACACTCATTCAGACAAGCAAAAAGCTCGGTTCAGGACTTCCAATCGTTCAGGGATCGAGCTTTTCTTTTATCCCTTCAGTAATGACCGTCATCGCGCTCTACAAAGCAGGCGGCCCCGCTGAAGTAATGCAGTACATGGGCGGCGGCTTAATCGTAGGCGGAGTATTGCTCTCGGTAATCGGTTACAGCAGAATCGTCGGCGTAATCCGCAAGGTCATCACACCCGTTGTAATCGGCCCGGTCATAATGGCAATAGGCTTCTCGCTCGCAGGAACAGCCGTTCAGGGGAACGCAGCGAATTATTGGCCGGCTTCACTCGGAGTAGTCGTGCTGATATTCCTGTTCAGCCTCGTACTAAAGAACAAGTACATCAACATCTTCGCTATACTTCTTGCGATCGTTGTTACGTACTGCGTATGCCTCGCGCTCTCGATGAACGGAGTATTCGGACCTGAACACCCCGCGTACATCAACCTTGACACGGTCAATCAGGCATCATGGCTCAGAGTGGGAAGCCTTGAGGAGCTGAAGGGGCTGATCTTCCCTTGGGGAATGCCTAAGTTCAGCCTCATGGCTATTGCGGCACTTCTTGCGGGCTTCTTCGCTACAATGATTGAGTCAATCGGCGACTATCATTCAGTCTCGTATGCTTCCGGCGTTGACGATCCAGACTCAGAGACTATAAGCAGGGGTATCGGTGCTGAAGGTTTATGCTGTGCGCTTTCGGGAGTTTTCGGCTCGGTCGGAACAACGTCATACACTGAGAACATCGGGCTAATCGGGCTTACGGGAGTTGCTTCGCGTGTAGTTGTACGCACTGGAGCGGTCATACTAATTCTCATGAGCTTTGTCGGAAAACTCAGCGCGTTAATCGCAACGATGCCCTCACCAATAATCGGAGGAGCATACATCGCACTCTTCGGGACAATCGGAGCAATGGGTATTCAGGTTCTAATGAGGGCTGACATGTCGAGCCAAAGGAACATTCTCATAATCGGCTTTGCGTTCTTGATGGCACTCGGCTTGCCGGGCTGGGTCGAGGCTAATCAGGCGATATTCATGAACGACGCACAGAGCCAGTTCGTTCACACGCTCGGCGGAATGGTCTGGGCTGTCCTCAAGACACCGATGGCGGTTGCGGGAGTTTGCGCTGCTATCTGCGACTCTCTTGTGCCGGGAACTGATGAGGAACGCGGAATTAACGTTACACCAAGAGGAATATAAACTCGGAATTTTGGAATGCCCCCGATGATGAGTCGGGGGTTTTTTGTGTGGTATAATGTCCGAAATTCGTAATAAAAATTTCAAGAAAGGGACTTGACATCATGTTTCAGTGGCTGTATACTCAGCTCTCAGCTCTCAGCTCTCAGCTCTCAGCCTACGTATAACCTTTTTTCCACAACACAAAAATTTTTCGGAGAAACATAAATTTTACCCTATATGCGGAGGACTGTAAATCATGGTCTTCTCGTCAGGTGTATTCATGTTCATGTTTCTTCCTGGCTTACTCATCATGTATTACGCGGTGAAAAGCCGAGCTGTCCGCAACTACATTCTTCTCACAGCAAGCCTGTTGTTCTATGCGTGGGGCGAACCCGTCTTCGTCTTCATAATGCTTGCCTCGATATTCCTCAACTGGCTAATCGCTCTCGTAATGTCCCGTTCGTCATGGCCGAAATTGTGGCTCACGCTTGCTACGTGTATTGACGTTTTGCTGCTCGGGGTGTTCAAGTATGCCGGCTTCATCACGGAGAATTTGGGAATGGCACGAATCAATATCGCCCTCCCAATCGGAATATCATTCTTCACGTTCCAGATGATGAGTTACGTCTTCGATGTCTACTACGGGAAATCAAAAGCACAGAGCAACCCGCTTTATGTCGCGCTTTACATCTCGTTCTTCCCGCAGCTAATCGCAGGCCCTATAGTCCGATACAGCCAAATCGAGGCGGAAATCACAGACAGGCACGAGAATTTTGACAGCTTCAGCGAGGGTGTCAGACGTTTCATCTACGGTCTCGGAAAGAAAGTCCTCCTCGCAAATTTCGTCGCACAGGTCGCGGATAACGTTTTCGGGTACATCGTGAATCCTTCCGTGATGATGTCATGGCTCGGCGCAATATCCTACACTTTGCAGATATACTTCGACTTCTCCGGCTACTCAGACATGGCAATAGGACTCGGCTTGATGTTCGGCTTCCACTTCGAGGAAAATTTCAACTATCCCTACATGGCCGAAAGCGTAACAGACTTCTGGCGGAGGTGGCACATATCGCTGTCGACATGGTTCAGGGATTACGTCTACATACCTTTGGGCGGAAACAGGGTATCACATTCGCGGCTGTTGGTGAATCTGTTCACCGTGTGGCTTCTTACGGGTATATGGCACGGCGCAAACTGGACGTTCATTCTTTGGGGAATGATATATTTCGTCCTTCTCGTGATTGAGCGTGAGACAGGAAGAAAGCCCGGCCATGTTCTGACGATGCTCGCGGTGATTCTTGCGTGGGTGATATTCAGGTGTGAGACAGTGGGCGCGGGGCTGGGATATATCGCGTCGATGTTCGGGCTTAACGGCAACGCTCTTTATGACGGCGGATTTGTCGAGTACGTCAAAGGAACGTGGCTTGTGATGGCATTCGCGGTGATTGGAGTGTTCCCGATAATGGGAAGACTTCATCGCTACAGATGGATTGAGTCGGCGTGGCTGGTTGTTGTTCTTTGGCTGTCGGTAGCCGAGATAGTCAGCGCGAGCTATAACCCGTTCATATACTTCAACTTTTAGGGAGGAATGATGATGAAGCCTGAGAGATTTACGGCGGGAGTGTTCGTAGTTGTGGTTATGGCGTTAATGCTGTCGGCGTTCTACAGTTTTGCGACAAGAAAGCTGATACACAATCCGAATGCTAACAGACCGAAGACGATAGCAATAGATTGGGAGCAGCTCTACCCGTTTGAGGAAGGTAAAAGAGAATTTGCCTCGAAAGTTTTATCACTCTATGATTATCTCAAGGACAGGATAGAGCAGTACACGTCAACGAATTTGCCCTGCTACTACGATTTGACAGATGTCGCAAAGAAATACGAGGACGCTATAGGCTGGAACATGGTATCTGTATTCGATTACAATGCTGTGGTGAAACTCAATGACGGTTACCTCACGACGTACACAATGAGCCTAGATGTCGCGCCTGATGCTAGGTCAGTAAAAGATTTTGCTGACTTCTGCGCTGAAAGGGGAATAGACTTCGCATACATCAATTTCCCGACTAAGGTTTGCGTCTCAGAGGACAGGGGCATTTCCGGCGTGTTGGACTTCGCTAACCAGAACGCGGACAGGTTTCTCGCCATGCTGAGAGGCTCAGGGGTGAGGTGCTACGACTTCAGAGAGGCACTTCACGCGGCTGGAATGAAGCATCATGAGTCATTCTACATCACCGACCATCATTGGAAAGCCGAGACAGGATTATGGGCAGCGGGAAAGGTTCTGGAGATTCTTCGTGATGATTTGGGCTGGAACGTCGAGCCTGAGATTATCGCGCCGGAGAATTTCGAGTACGTGGTTTATCGGGATTGGTTCTTGGGTTCGCAGGGAAAGAAGTTGACACTTGAACGCACGAAACCCGAGGACTTCACGATGATATACCCTAAATTCGCTACGCACTTGCGCTTTGAGATACCCAGTTATAGGCTGAATATTTCCGGCGATTTCAGCATAACTTATGACATGGTGCAAGTTTCAACAAGAGATTACTACGGCAAAAATCCTTACGGGGCGTATATTTACTCAGGTCCCCCATTAACTAGGATAGAGAACAAGCTGACCACGAACGGGAAAAGGCTTCTCGTTGTCAAAGATTCATTCTCGATTTGTGTGATACCGTTTGTAGCGTTGGGAGTTCAGTACGTTGACGCTATCGACTTACGAGAATTCACAGGCAGCATAAGAAATTTTGTTGACAAGGTGAGACCTGAGACGGTTATTGTTGAGTATTTATCGACTATTCCAGGCCTAACCTCCAAACCTTCACCCTCAGAGACGGATAAGAAGTTTTACGACTTCCGCTAATACCGACAAAAATCCCCCCGGCCATGAAGTCAGGGGGAATAATCTTAGTTTGCGAGTTTCCTGTACGTACCTTTGAGGACGAAATCGGGAGCAATGGCCTCGTTCCAGTCGTCAGTGTCAGTAATATCGACCTTCACCCTTCCCGCCGTGAATGTCAATGTCGCTTGGCACTCACTGTAATCCTTGTCCGAAAGTTCGAGAACACCGCCCTCAATCCAGCCCCTTGATGTCCAGTGAGTACCGTCCTTGAAGCGGCTGAACGTAACTTCCACTTCGTCCGTGTTGATGTCAACAATCCTCACTGACAGGAAGCCCGAATCATTCTGATACTCGCCCTCAATCTCTGTTGAACGCAGGGGCGCATCGTCTTCCACTTCCGGCTCTGGTTCAGGTTCAGGCTCTGGGACTTTCGCGGGCTTTGGCTGACGTTTTGGAGCTGGCGGGGCAACGTTCTTCTTGCCCTTGAGACTTTCCCGCAGCTCCGACGCTATTTTCGGAAGGGCATCAGCGCGGTCGTTCGTGGCCATCGTGTATGCTTCCATTCGAGAATAACCGTCATCCATAAGTATGGCAGCTTCGTCATCACGTCCAGACTTCACCCATTCACGCTGTAACTTGTCAAGCTGAGTGAAAACGTTCTTGGGCAATGACTTCTTGAGGTTCGCCCAAACCTGATTCAGCCTCTTGTCTGCGCGGGCAAAATCTGAGCTGCTCTTCCTCATTCGCAGGTACTCAGAATCGCTAAGTCCGAACGCCGGTACAGTCAGCAAAAATATCAACGTCAACGCCGAAATCAATCGTCTCATGGTATATCCTCCTTTTTCCTATGCCTGAGCCTTCCCAGCTATTTTAGCGTTGTTCTCCTCGATTAGACGCTTCACGTCCTCAAGAGTTATTGAGGAGTTAGGTTTCACCCATTTCTGTGCCGATTCTTTCACTTTCGGCCATGAGGCAAATAAGCCAATCGCTACAAGCCACAGATATATCCCGTTCCGCAGGTCATCTATCCTGCTCGATAATGCGACATAATTCCCGTCTATGCGCTTGTCCAGTCTGTCCATGCGCTTGTCCAGTCCGTCTATCCTCTTGTCAAGCCCGTCTATGCGCTTGTCTAACCCGTCTATTCGCTTATCCAGCCCTTCTACGCGAGCAGACAAGTTCGCAACCGTTTGATTCAGGTTATTCAATCCATCGTCAATTTTGTCCAGCCTCTGAAGGATGTTCTGCATGTAAACCTCGAATACGTCCTTACGCACATACACATCGTCAGACACTGCCCCGTAGCTAACTATTCCAAACACTAGCAACTGTATCAAAACCAATACATACACTTTCTTCATGGCATATTCCCTCCTTCTTAGACCTGAGACTTCCCGGATAATCTCGCGTTGTTCTCCTCGATTAGACGCTTCACATCTTCAAGCGTTATTGAGGGGGCTGACTTTCTCAATTCCTGTGCGGCCTTCTTGACTTTGGGCCAGGAAACTATTATCCCCAATATCACTAATCCGAGATATATATCGTTCCGAAGGTCATCTACTCTCGCGTCAAGTCCATCTATTCGCGCATTCACTGACTTTTCCATGCCGTCTATACGCGCATTCACTGACTTTTCCATGCCGTCTATGCGCGAGTTCACTGACTTTTCTACAACGTCTATGCGCTTGTCCAGCCCGTCAATACGTCCTGCAAGTTCTGATATCCGATTTGACAGGCTATTTATGTCTTTACGCTGTGCCTTTTGTTCATCACGAAGCTCCCTCAGTTGCTCCAGTATCATATCCAGTTTCCCATTCATTGTCTCCATCTTGGCTTCGAATACGTCCTTGCGCACATACACATCGTCAGACACTGCCCCATAGCTAACTGTTCCAAACACTAGCAACTGTATCAAAACCAATACATACACTTTCTTCATGGCATATTCCTCCCGTCAAATTCTTGTCAGGAAAATTCTATCATGCTTCGTTTTGGTATACTATTCGGAAATTTTTGAAGCTGGAAGTGTATTAACGTTGCTGAAAAAACTACGTTTCGTCTTTCTCGCCGCCGCTCTGTTGTGTCTATCATCTGTGGTTTTTGCCGCCCCTAAAGTAATCCTCGATACTGACATGGCCTGTCTCAATGATGACGCTTTTGCCATGTTCGTTCTCACTCAAGCTGACAACGCTGGAATGCTCGATCTTATCGGCGTAACTACTGTGGGCGGGAATGTCTTTGCTCCAGAAGCTACAACCTCTGCCCTCCGTCAGCTCGAACTCATTGGAAGACCCGATATTCCCGTGTATCAAGGAACTGATGAGCCTCTTGCTGGCTTCAGGAACATGCGCGAAGAAGCGAGGCTCTATGGAATGCCCATCTTCTGCGGAGCTTACTGGGACTTCTCTCGTGACGACTTCACTGACCTCTCAAAGCGTTCAAGACATTACCTCAAGCTTAACACCGAGCCTCCTTACGGCTACCCTGAGGCAAGAGCTAAAGAGCTTCCGGCTTGGGACTTCATCATTGAGTGCGTTAAAGAAAATCCAGGAGAAATTACCATAATGGCCATCGGAGCAGCAACAAACATTGCCATTGCTCTGAGAAAATACCCTGAACTTCCCAAAAAGGCCGCCGGGATAATCTACATGGGCGGTGATATTGACGTTCCAGGTAACGCTACGGCCGCCGCTGAAATGAACTGGTTCTACGATCCGGATGCGATAAAGCTCTGTCTCTCTGCAAACTGGAAGAAGCAAATCATAGTCCCCGATGACCTCTCACGACACATCAGGCTGACTCAGGCGTTCTATGACCGTCTAGCTGAGAATAACAACAACTCAATCACTAAGCTGATACTCTCAGGGAGCAAGACTTTCACGATAGACGAAGCTCAGTACGTTTGGGATGTATTAGTCCCCGTGATATTCCTGAAACCTGAAATCATCACAGACCTTCAGGAACGTTATATCACTGTCGACGAAAGACCAGGCCTCAACTCAGGACGCGCTGTGTCTTGGAGTCAGCAGTCAAACAACGACATTAAGACAGGAAAAGGTTTCCCTGAGGGCGTCAGGAAAGCTGACATCGTTATGGGAATAGATGCTCCGGCGTTCTGGGACTTCTATGTTCATATGCTCACATTTAAGTCAATGGTATACTAGTCGGAAAATTTAAGCAGGGAGTGTATTAACGTTGCAGAAAAAGTTACGTGTCGGCGTTCTCGGTGCTACAGGAATGGTCGGTCAGAGATTTATCCAGATACTTCACAATCACGAGTGGTTCGATGTTAAGGTAATCGCAGCTTCGCCCAACAGCAAAGGCAAAACTTACGCTGAGGCTATGCAGGGACGATGGCTTCTCGATGAGCCTATCCCCGAAAACGTCAAAGGCATGGTGTTGCGCGATGTCAATGATGTGAAGGGTATTGCTGACGATGTGGATTTCGTTTTCAGCGCGGTCAACCTCACAAAGGAAGAAATCAAGAAAATCGAGGAAGATTACGCACGCACAGAGACACCCGTTGTCTCCAACAACTCTGCCCACAGATGGACACCCGATGTCCCCATGATTATCCCCGAAATTAACCCTGAACATTCCGAAGTCATCCAGTACCAGAAGAAGCGTCTCGGAACTTCTCGCGGTTTCATCGCCGTAAAGCCCAACTGCTCAATCCAGTCATATGCTCCGGCTTTCGCGGCTTGGAAAGAGTTTGAACCTTACGAAGCCATCGTTACCACATATCAGGCAATCTCAGGCGCAGGAAAGAATTTCAACACGTGGCCGGAAATGGTCGGGAACGTAATCCCCTATATCGGCGGCGAAGAAGAGAAGTCAGAGAAAGAACCCCTACGAATCTTCGGGCACATCGAAAACGGAGCAATCGTCCCGGCAAATGAACCGGCAATCTCCGCGCAGTGCATAAGGATTCCTGTTCTCTATGGACACACGGCAGCAGCTTTCGTGAAGTTCAGGAAGAAGCCAGAAAGCAAGGAGCAGTTAGTCAGCCTTCTCAACAACTTTGCGGGCATTCCTCAGCGTGAGAAACTTCCGACAGCTCCCGCACAGTTCATAAAGTACATGGAGGAAGATAACCGTCCTCAGGTTGCTCTCGACGTGAATTACGAGGGCGGTATGGGCGTTACCATCGGAAGATTGAGACCTGACACCGTATATGACTGGAAATTCGTCGGACTTTCACACAATACTCTCAGGGGCGCGGCTGGCGGTGCTGTTGAATGCGCTGAACTTCTCGTGAACCAGAAATACATCGAGGCGAAGTAATCATGATAAACATCGCAATATTCGGATTCGGAACAGTAGGAAGCGGAGTCGCTGACGTAATCTCCAACAATCAGGCCGAAATCAGGAAAACTCTCGGCGACAATGTTCATGTGAAATACATTCTCGACATTCGTGAGGACATTCCCGGTGTCGTCCATGACATCAACACGATCGTAAACGACCCCGACATCAAGATCGTCTGCGAGACAATGGGAGGCAAAGAACCCGCTTACACATACACGCATCTCGCACTCGAACGCGGTATCTCAGTCTGCACTTCCAACAAGGAACTCGTTGATGCTCACGGTGTCGAACTCAGCGCGATTGCAAGGGAGCACAACTGCTCGTATCTCTTCGAGGCAAGCGTAGGAGGAGGCATTCCACTTCTTCGGACGATAAGGGAGGCATTCGGCCATGAGAAAGTCTCAAGGATTGCTGGAATACTCAACGGGACTTGCAACTACATTCTCACAAACATGAAAGCAGGAAAGGATTTCGATTCCGCCCTAAAGGAAGCGCAGGCCAACGGTTTTGCAGAACGCAATCCAGCCGCTGACGTTGAAGGCCATGACACTGCACGGAAAATCGCTATCCTTGCATCGCTGGTGTCAGGAAAGAAATTCTCGTATGAACAGGTCTCATGTGAGGGCATCACAGGCGTAACTCAGCAGGATATTGCGGACGCTGAGGCTCAGGGTATGGCCATAAAGCTGCTCGGCGTATACGAGGCTGAAGGGCCGTCGGTTGTCGTCGCTCCCTATCTTGTCCCGAAGTCAAGCCCACTTTACGCGGTCAACGATGTATTCAACGGCGTCATGGTTACGGGGAATATGGTCGACAACGTGATGTTCTACGGTAGAGGCGCAGGGAAATTGCCGACAGCTTCGGCGGTTGTCTCGGACGTTATTGAGTGCGCGAAGAATCAGGGCAGGAACATTCACACAGGGTTTGCGGACATTCAGCCAGTCGAAAACGTCAATGCCCCGTCGAAACCTGAAGGCCAAAAGTTCCGAGTGCTATGAAGAAGGTCGTTAAATTCGGAGGAAGCTCCCTCGCTGATGCCGGACAGTTCAGGAAGGTCGCCGACATAATTCACGCCGACGATTCGAGGGTGTATGTCGTTCCTTCAGCACCAGGTAAACGAACCTCAGCCGACACAAAGATTACTGACCTCCTCTACGAGTGCTACGAACTTGCCTCTAAAGGTCAGAATTTCTACGAGCCATTCCTCGCGGTCAAGGACAGGTACAACGAGATTATTCAGGGCTTGGGACTGGGGTTGTCATTATCCGAAGCCTTTGACGAAATCGAGGACAAGCTGCAGCATTCGCCGGAAAGAGACTACACTGCCTCACGCGGGGAATACCTCAACGGTCTCATAATGTCGTCATATTTGGGCTACGAGTTCATTGACGCAGCGGAGGTCATATTCTTCGACGAGGCTGGGAACTTTGACGGCTCGAAATCTTACCCGGCTCTCTCAGCAAGGCTCGAACAGTCAGACAACGCTGTGATTCCGGGCTTCTATGGTCTCGGAAATGATGGGAAGGTCAGGACATTCTCAAGGGGCGGAAGCGACATCACAGGCTCGATTGTTGCGAGGGCTTGCAGGGCAGCAGTCTATGAGAACTGGACGGACGTTTCGGGGCTTCTAATGGCCGACCCGCGAATTATCACATCACCCGCACGCATCGACAGCATAACTTACCGTGAGTTACGGGAATTAGCTTATATGGGAGCGAGCGTAATGCACGAGGACGCCATCTTCCCCGTAAAGAGCGCAGGCATTCCCATCAACATTCGCAACACAAATTCACCGCAGGATTCCGGCACTTGGATCGTCGAGAACACTGCAAGGCGTTCACAGTACACGATAACAGGAATCGCAGGACGCAAAGATTTCTGCTCAATCATAATCGCTAAAGACCTCATGCACTCACAGCCAGATTTCTACAGGAAGGTCGCACAATGCTTCGAGGAGAATAACATTCCGCTTGAGCATTTGCCTTCAGGGATTGACACGATGACTGTGGTCGTTAAGGAATCAGCTTTCATTGAGCATGAACAGGACGTTTTACGGAGAATCGTGAAGTTCGTTGAGCCTGAGTCGGTTGAAGTTGAGCCGGGAATCGCGCTCATTGCCGTCGTTGGCAGAAGCATGAAGTCCCAGACTGGTACAGCAGCGAAAATCTTTCAGGCATTGGCTGACGCTCGTATAAATGTCCGAATGATAGACCAGGGCGCAAGTGAGCTGAATATCATCGTTGGCGTACTGAACGAGGACTTTGAACGCGCCGTGAAAGCCATCTATAACGCCTTCGTGGCATAAAGAAATCCCCCCTGCCATTTTTCGACAAGGGGGATAAATTATTACTTCTTCTTCATCATCGTTATTACAGCAAAAGCAGCTCCGAGAATAATTCCGAGACTGTTACAGCCGCCGCCTCCTCCGGATGATTCTGCCTTCACGCCGTTGTCGCCAGAAGTCCCGCCCTGTGAAGTATTGGAGTTCCCGCCATTGCTGTTCGAGTTTCCGCCAGTTGCCGCACCAATGTAGAACGTCAAGTCCCATTTCCCGTCCTCTGTGCCGTCCCCGATGAGAATGTAGGGAACGTTGTCGTCCTTGAAGATTTCGACGTATGCAGTACGGCCTGCATTCCTGCTCTTTCCGTCGGCCATGATCACGATGAAGTCCAAGTACAACGCATCATTGTACAGGAACGCCCTGACGCAGTCAGACGCACCGACGCCCAAATTGCTGCCCTTGTTGTTGATGGCGTAGAACAGGTCCGCATCTCTCTCGCCCGTTGACTCCGAACGCACAAACACTGTCCCGTAACGCGCGAATATGTTGAACAGTTCGAGGGAGCTTGAGGCATTGTCCATCTCGTTCCAGCGGTTCACGATGAGCTGGTTCTGTCTTGGTATCCTCATTCTCACAGCGATCGGCTGAAGCGGAATATCAATGCTCGTGTAGACTACCTCCGACATCTTGAACGAAGCTGCATCTCCTGACGTTGGAGTTTCAGGAGTTTCGGGAGTTTCGGGAGTATCGGGAGTATCGTTGCCCGTGTCTTCACTGCCTGTGTCCTCAGAGACAAGCCTCACCAGTCCTTCGGGTACAGCCTTCGTTATCTTGAAAGCATCAATGGCTGACGAGTTTATGTAGACCGATGAAACCTCCGCAGGGTCAGCATCATCGCCGTAATCAGAATCCGTTATCCTCGACATCGCAATCAGCGGCCCGCGCCCTATCATGGCCGGGTACTTCCCTGTGAGCCTGAAAAGTTCCAGAGCTGTCTCGTCGTCATTGTTCGCAACGTCAGTAAATTTCATCACGAACTCCCGGACGTTAACGCCGCTCTCAGGTGTATGATTTCCGCCCTCGATCGGGGTCATTCCGCCGATTCGTCTGTAATTGAGACGGAGATTTCTCGGTGTCGCCGACGAATACTCATAGAGCCTGAACGATTCCGAAGTGTCATTCCTCGTGTCTATCGTACTGTAACCCTCGCCTATGTTCTTCTTGTAGACAGTAACGAGCCCCGGCGCAATCTGGCTGTGAGCGTCAAGCAAGAACGACTCTGGAAGCGTACCGTACATATCAGCCGTGAGGTCATACTTCCAATAATCCGGCATTATGTTGTTGTAGCCGTCGCGGTCTGTCGGCGTACCGTTCACCGAACTCGTCATGTCGTAGCGGTAAAGCTCGTAGCGAGTACCCGTCCTGTTCGTAATTCGCGTCTCAAGCTGGTACTGGACATCGCGTGAGCCAATCATGAAGAACGTCCCGAGATTCTGGTCGGGCTTGTCGGATTGAGCGTCCCACGTGAATTTTATCCTGTTCACTACGGCACCATTATCATTGCTGTCCGTAACGATCATGTCGAAGAGGAGAGGAGTGACAGAAGCATTGCCTTCAGCAACATTAGCAATTACCAGCGGGATTGACGCAAACTCGCGGTAATTCGTGTAGCCTGTAGCGAAGTCTGCCCGCTGACGAAACGTTATGTACCCCTGCCTGCTTCCATATAACGAAGGAGCGATACCTCTGACTCTTACGTTTGCATGGAGTGATTCGCCTGAAGGTATCAACTGTTCAGCAGAAGGAGTGATTGTGAGCGCGTAATCACCGCCAAAGTCTGAAGCCGCGACAGTGATTGACTCGCCTATGCTGTGAGGCCTGCTTATGAATATGTCGCCTGTAGCCAAGTCATCCTCTGCCGTGTACACAAGATCACCCGAAGCATTGTAGACTTTATCGTGGCTTTCGCTCAACGAGCATGTAAGGACGTCGGCTGATGTGTATATCTCATCGCCCGAAATCGTGTAGAGCCATGATCGTTTCGCAGCATCAGTGATTATCCTCTTGTCGCCGGAAGGTACAGTTGTGTAGCCTATGCTGTATTCTCCCGTGCTGTCGTTCCTCACGTAGATGTCAGGAGAGCTGTATACGTATGGCACTGGCTGTAGTTTCAGATAAGTCTCTCTTGGCCATTCTGAAGCCATGAGCCACCACTTCACGATGTTTCTGGCAGTTCCCGAATTTCTGGAGTACCACCAAAACGGGAAATGCCTTGCGTATGGATTCCCGAAGTCGATGTTGAACTCACCCTGACCGTTCGTGATTACGAGGCACAAAGTTTCAATAGGGTCAGGATATTTGTCATAGATCCCTAATTCCGCTAATCCCGCATCATCTCGCGAAAATGCCCAGTTATAAGGCTGAGGTTCTTCCGCAAACATGAAGTTGAAGCCCTCGAGCAAATCTCCCACAGTCCGAATGGTGATGTCAGGCATCTCACCGCCCATAGTCCTGCGGTAGATAGCTGAAGGCTGGTTATCAGTTACGTTGTAGAGCACACGCCGTATACCGTAATAGTAATTCTCGTAGACCGTTGCGAACCATTGAGGCCCGGCGACCTGTTCTCTCCGTGAAGCTCCTGTTATGTCCCGGAGCTGGTAGAAGAAGTTGTATTGGCTATTGCCGTAACGATTTCCATCTACATTATTGTAGACATAAGCCTCGTAATCGGGGCTCGTGTACCAGAAGTGCAGCTGATAAGGGTCATATTCAGTTGCACCCCATGAGACACCGCACATTACCATAAGCAGGAAGATTCCCGCCGTTAAACGTTTCATGAAAAATGTTCCTCCTTAATTTGGAATGCCTATGTATGAAACTGTAACATCTCCGCCGTATTGCGGGGAAATGTCCAATCCCTTCTTCATGCGGTGGAAGGTAACAGTCCTAGCTGCCCTAACCGCAACGCCCAGCTCCTCGCCCGTATCGCAGTCAAGCCCTGAGGGGATATCGACCGCTACTATGTGTGAAGCCAGGGAGTTCATGGCCTCGATTGCGCGTTTGAAGATTCCCTCAACGGGACGGTTGAGACCTGTTCCGAATATAGCGTCGATGCAAGCCTCACAGCCTTTGAGTGCGCTCTCGAACTCCTCAAAATTTTCGTCATTGATCGTGTTGAGGACTTCGGGGGCAAGGCGGCTCATTATTTTGAGGTTGGTGCGGAAATCCTCGCTGCCTTTCTTTGGGTCGCCTATGATGTAGACGCGGACATCTTTTCCCATTATGCAAAGGTGTCGGGCGATTGCGAGTCCGTCTCCTCCGTTTGAACCTGGTGAACAGACTATTGCGAAGACCGCGTACTCTTTCATTTCGCGTACAACGGCAATAGCAGCGTTCTCCATGAGCAGAATGCTCGGAATACCGAACGTTTCGATTGCGCGTTTGTCGGCATCACGAGCCTGCTGCCTCGAATAAGCCTCTGGAGAATTTACGCCGACGTAGACGACTTCGCGGTGAAATTCGTCTGGGTCATAGAAATATTCCAGTTCGTTATCGTACTCTGGGGGCAAACTAATCTCTCCTTCGTCAAAAATTTTTCGGTAATCCAGAATATTATATTACCAGTTATGATTTTGGGGTGCAGTGTATCGTCAGGGGGTACAAAAAAACTCCCCGACTTTTCATCGAGGAGCCCTTGAAAACGATTCTATGTGCTTAATGGGCCCACCTGGACTCGAACCAGGAACCTTCCGGTTATGAGCCGGTGGCTCTAACCACTTGAGCTATGGGCCCGGCTCGATTACTTGAAAGATTTTACACGCCCGACTGCTTTCCGTCAAGTTTGTGTTGTGGCTTGTTGAAATCCGTGATAATCTTTACATATTTGATGATACAAAGGAGAAGTCATGTTTCTAAATAGCATAAAGAAATTTTTGGGACTTGACCCCAACGACAGAGCATTACAGAAATATTCGGGCCTCGTTGAAATCGTAAACTCATATTCAGAGGACATTCACGCGAAATCAGACAGCGATATTCAGTCCCGCTTCCATGAATTGAGAGTGAGTGTTCAGGAAAACGGCGCGGATATTGGCGACATACTCCCTGAAGTCTTTGCGATAGTCCGTGAAGTCAGCGACAGAACGATAGGCCTCCGTCATTATGATGTCCAGATAATAGGCGGAATGACTCTTCATGACGGCCGGATTGCCGAGATGAAGACAGGCGAAGGAAAAACTCTCGTCGCACCACTCGCAATCGTGTTAAACGCAATGAGCGGTCAGGGAGTTCACCTCGTTACGGTCAACGACTACCTCGCAAAACGTGACGCAGAATGGATGACTCCCGTCTACAATTTTCTCGGCCTTACCGCCGGAGTAATCTACCCATACATGCCGCCTGATGAGAGAATTGCAGCCTACAAAGCCGACATAACCTACGGCACAAACTCAGAGTTCGGTTTCGACTACCTGCGCGACAACATGGTCATGAGTCTGTCTGAAATGGTTCAGAGAGGACACAACTTCTGCATCGTTGACGAGGTCGACTCAATACTCATCGACGAGGCAAGAACTCCCCTCATAATCTCAGGCCCAAGCGATGACGATGCCGGCCTCTACGTAAAAGCTGACAGTGCTGCACGAAATCTCAAAGAAGGCCCGGACTATGAGAAGGACGAAAAGGAACGTAGCATAGCCATGACCGAAGCCGGAATCCAGAAGTGCGAGGATTTCCTCAAGATGCCCGGACTTTTCTCGGACGCTGCACATTCGGATTTGGCTCACAGGATCGTTCAGGCACTAAAGGCTCACAAGCTCTACAAGCGCGATACTGATTACGTCGTCAAAGATGGCGAAGTCATAATAGTCGATGAGTTCACGGGAAGGCTCATGATTGGACGAAGGTACTCGGACGGTCTCCATCAGGCTATCGAAGCAAAGGAACGCGTAAAAGTAGGGCGTGAGTCTCAGACGTTGGCGACAATAACGCTTCAAAACTATTTCCGAATGTACCGCAAGCTCGCAGGAATGACGGGTACAGCCGCAACGGAAGCCGAAGAGTTCAAGGAGATTTATGGCCTCGAAGTCGTAAGCATTCCAACTCACAAGCCTATGATTCGTAACGACTTGCCAGATGCCATTTTCGCAACAGAGCATGAGAAGTACAGCGCGGTCGCCGATGAAGTCAGTGAGTGCCACAAGAACGGCCAACCCGTCCTCGTAGGAACAACGTCAATCGAGAACTCCGAGCGTGTCAGCAAACTTCTCAAAGCCCGCAAAATCCCTCATCAGGTCCTCAACGCAAAATACCACGAGAAGGAAGCCTGCATCGTCGCACAAGCAGGACGTGAAGGTGCTGTAACAGTCGCAACAAACATGGCCGGCCGCGGAACTGACATAATGCTGGGCGGTAACCCTGAATTTCTCGCAAAGGACAAAGCCCGCGATGACGCTGCCGAATATGAACGATTGCTGAAGGAGTACACAGCCTCATGCGGTGCGGAACATGAGAGAGTCGTGAAAGCTGGAGGACTCGCAATAATCGGAACGGAACGCCACGAATCCCGCCGTATCGACAACCAGCTTCGAGGTCGCTCTGGCCGTCAGGGAGACCCCGGAATTTCGCGGTTCTACCTCTCTCTTGAAGATAACCTGCTGAGACTCTTCGGGTCTGAGAAGATTCAGCCGTTGATGGGGAAATTGGGACTTAAGGACGGAGAGGCAATAGAGTCCCCGATGTTGAGCAAAATAATCGAGAACTCGCAGAAGAAGGTTGAGGAGTTACACTTCGACATAAGAAAACAGTTACTGGCCTACGACAACGTTATGAACCAGCAGAGGGAGGCAGTCTACAGCGAACGCGGTGAAATCCTTTCGACACCCGACGAGGAAATGCCGCAGTACGGCTGGGAGGTAATTCGCGGCGTAGTCAATGACATTCTCGAAAAGTATTTCCCTGAAGGACACGACGCAGAGCCTGATCCATCACGAGCGGCATCGAGGCTGAAGTCATTATTCGGAGCTGGTGCTGAAGGAAGAATTGCAGAGATTGATACCCGTCTCGACATGGAAGGAATGAGGGACGAAATCCTTGACGGCGTAAAATCCCGATATGACGCAAAAATCGCTGAACTCAACTCACAGCAGGAGGGTGCGAACGTTGCCGGCTCAATAACGCGATACATACTCCTTGAGACGCTCGACTCTGCTTGGCGAGAACACCTCACGGGAATGGACGAACTGCGAAGGGGAATCGGACTCCGCGCAATAGGCCAGAAAGATCCGCTAATCGAGTACCAGTTCGAGAGCTATAACCTTTTCACCGAGATGATGGACAGGGTTAAGGACACATTCACGGGACAGATATTCAGGGTGAGGGTGCTTAGTGAGGCGAGAAGAGAGCGTAAAATGACGATGGAGAAGAAGGAGTTTCAGATGTCAGGAGACGGAAGCGATGCTCCGCGTGAACCGATAAAGAAAGCCGCTAAAGTTGGACGCAATGATCCGTGCCCTTGCGGTTCTGGAAAGAAGTACAAGTATTGTCACGGAAGGGGGCTGTAATTCTTGAGACGGAAGTTTTTGCTGACGCTTGCAATTTTTGCAACAATGTTATCGGCCTGCTATGCTGATGATCTCATGGACAGCTCGAAGCTGAGAATGCCTCAAATCGGGGATCTAAACATGGGAAAAGTCTTCCCTGATTACACAGGGACAGGAGTTTTTATTGAGACTGAGACAGCCGGATACAATCTTTCACGAATGAAGCAGATGCACCCGGACTTCACGACTTACCCAGAAGCTGCCGGGATAATCTGGCTCAAGAATGTAACGTACACTCGCTCACCTTCCGGCGGAATGGACATCACAAGATTGTACGTCTTACTTGGACGGCGTGGACTTTCGGGGAAGTGGCTGACGTGGAACATTCAGACCCCCGCAAAAGGAAGCACGGAGATTCTTGAAGCAAGCGTTTACGATTTCAACAGCTTGGCGAGAATAAGCACTGTCTCACCTGAAGAAGACGTTTCAGCAGGCATTAAGACCGTTAGATTCATGGGGTTGCCGGACACTTTCATTCTTGCTGTTGAATGGCGCGAGACTCTTCCTGATGTTCTAAACATTGAGGGATTGTCATGGCTTCAGGAAGAGCTGAGAGTATGGGAGGCTGTAACTGAGATTCATTCGCCTCAGAAATTATCATACCGGACATTTCCGAACGCTTTATCACCAGAGACAGAAGATTTAGGGAATGAGACGGTCTACAGGTGGCGGCAAATAAACGTTGACCCTTATAACGACGCTTCAGAGCTTGCGAGGACTGAGAGAGCAGGCATAGCATTCAGCACGAAGCAGGGAAATTCCGGGCTTCAAGGTTTGCTGAAGGAAGCTGAGAACGTCGGGAACATCTCTGCTCCTTCTGATGCTCTGTCATCATTCAAGCGTTCAAACGATGCAGGTACTCAAAAGCTCATCGAATGGCTGACGTCCCAGCCCGAAATCAACCTTTCAGAAGGAACTCCGCGCCGTATACCGTTAACAGGAGCTTGGACGAAGCGTGAGAAAGTTCTCCTCGCTAAATCGTGGCTGTCATTGCAGAAGGTCAATGCGTCATTGTCGTGGAAATTTCCTTTTGACCCTGACGAAAGAACCCCGATATGCGCGGCCATGTTCATGAATCCGGTGCTTGATGTTCAGGAAGTCAAGGGCGTAACGTTCCATGACATGAACAAGCCGGAATTACTGGGAGGCTCAAAGATATTCAGCGTCAACAGCGAGGGCAAGCTCTTCTCACGTCGAATACCGTCGTCAAAGTCGGGCGACAACCGATTGAGCTCGGTTATGGATCTGCATCTCACTGAACACGGTATAATGAGCGGTACTGTGAGGCTGATACTTCGCGGGGCATGGAAGGCGTTTCTATTGGGCAGCAATCCGACAGACGGTGCGGCAAGAGGGGCGGTTCTCTCACTGTTTCCCGGACTTACGAACTACAAGGACGTGAAATACAGGACGGTGAAGGGAGTGCCTGAGATAGCATTCACCATCGACAGCAAGCCCGGAATTGGCGGAACAGGTCGCGGAATTTTGGCGATACTTCCGTTCTTTGAGCCTGTATTTATGAGGAAGCTGGGAACATTTGAGCCGCCAGTTGAAATTAAGTTCCCGTTCATTGTTGACCAAAACATAACGCTGTCATTCCCTAAGAACGCAAGCGAGGCTCTTGTTTCGGGTAAGACCGGCAAGAACCCCGACAAGATAAATTACAGCGACAATTACCAGAACAGGAGGCACAGGCTCATAGCGGACTCACGTTTCGAGCTTAACATGTCGAGCGTATCATCTGGTAACATGTCATTGCTGAGGCGTTGTCTTGAGAACTGGCGGATATTCTCGTCGAAGCATATACCGATAAGATAGAGGCGGATTTTTGATGACAGGTGAAAATAGAGCGGTAAGGGGATTAAATGATGCGCTGAATTTGGCGGTCAAGGCACTTGGAGTTGACGATATAGCGGCGGAATTTGAGCGTCCAAAGCACGAAGGGCACGGAGATAAGGCGGCCAACGTAGCGATGAGGCTCGCCAAGAAACTCAAGGCCAATCCCCGCGAGGTTGCGCAGAAGATTATTGACGGCTTGAAGTCAGACGTTATCGAGAAAGCTGAGATAGCAGGGCCGGGATTCGTGAATGTATTTCTTTCGGGGAAATTCTACGCTGATGCTGTGAGCGATATTCTGAGGCAGGGCGAAGCATACGGCGGTGTAAATCTCGGCAATAACAGGCGTGTTCAGGTTGAGTTCGTCAGCGCGAATCCTACAGGGCCGCTGCACATTGGACATGGCCGGGGAGCTGCTGTTGGTGACACTGTGGCGCGTATCTTGAAGTTCACGGGCTGGGACGTTCAGAGGGAGTATTATGTGAACGACTCGGGATTGCAGATTACGAACCTGGGAAAATCAACGCAGTCCCGATACTTTGAGTTACTCGGGAAAGAAATCCCATTCCCCGAAAACGGCTACAAGGGCGCGTATCTCTATGACATTGCGAGGGAGATAATCGATGCAGAGGGCGACAAGTTCCTTAACGTTCCGCTTGAAGAGAGCCTCGAATACTTCAAGAAGTACGCCGCCGATAAAATCATGGCCGGAATACGCGATGACTTGGAGAGATTCCGTGTGAGCTTCGACAAATTTTTCCCGGAGGGATACCTTCACGCCAACAACTTGGTGAACTCCGCAATGAACGAGCTGAAATCCTCCGGCTACGCATACGAACAGGACGGGGCATTGTGGTTCAAGACTGAGGACACGATAGGCGACGACAAGGACAGGGTGCTGATCCGTGCGAACGGTATCCCCACATACTACGCCTCAGACATTGCATATCACCGCGACAAATTCATAACGCGTGGATTTGAGCGCGTCATTGACGTTTGGGGTGCCGACCATCACGGTTATATCGCGAGAATGAAAGCGGCAATCAAGGCGATGGGGAAGAATCCCGATGACTTCATTGTGCTACTGATACAGTTGGTGAATTTGCTGAGGGACGGGAAAGTCGTAACGATGTCAACAAGAGCAGGGGAGTTCATCACGCTGAGTGAAGTTCTTGACGAGGCTGGAGTTGATGCGGCGAGGTTCTTCTTCCTCACGAGGAGGAGCGACTCACAGCTTGACTTCGATTTGGACCTTGCGAAGAAAGAGGGAAGCGAGAACCCTGTGTACTACGTCCAATACGCACACGCAAGAATCTCCGGAATCCTCCGAGAATACGCAAGCAGGGGCGGAAACATTGACAGCCTTTCACCCGACAGAATCCCATCAGAGATTTTTGCCGACAAGGACGCGAGGGAACTTGCAGACTCATTGTCGAGATGGCCTGAAGCAGTACGCGAGGCTTCGGAAGGGTTAGCACCGCAAGTTCTGACGGGCTACGTTCTAAATCTCGCGGGAATATTCCACTCGTTCTACAACACTAACAGGATAGCTGGCGAGAATGACGAGGATATTCGTGCAGGTAGGATTAACATTGTGAGGGCGGCTAAGATTGTGATTTCGACGTGCTTGGGGCTTCTTGGGGTAACGGCCCCTGAGAGAATGTGAGATGCCCTCGCTAAGGCAGATATTATTTTTTGCGCTTGCCCTTCTCGGACTTGTGATAACGTGGAGCTATTACCGCTTTGAGCTTGACAGGATAGCTGAAATTCGCGAGCAGATTGTGAAGAGCGAGGCTGTCCTGAAGGAGAAGCGGGACTCTGTTAGGGACTACAAGGAGAAGGTTGAGTTCTACAAGACGCAGGAAGGTGTTGAGCATTTGGCGCGTGAACAGTACAACCTCATAGGGAATGGCGAGCGTGTAATACTCCTGAAGAGTCCCGATGTTGAACCGGAATATTAGACAGAAAAATCCCCCCTCATTAAACGTGAGAAGGGGGAAATTTTTTGTGAGTTACTTTTTCCTGAAGATCATTCCAAGAATCCATCACGGGATTAACACGGCAAGTTCCGACAGCGGGCCGGACTGCCTGTCACGGCGACAGTTCTTACATTGTTGATATATGAGCCTGTTGACTTCGTGAGATTGTACACGGAATTTACGGACGGTACTTCTAGCGATATTCACGTGAAAGAGGCCGAAGGGAGCAGAAGCAATGCCCCCTTGTATGAAATTTAGTGCGTAGCTTTGAGGTACTGCAAGTCTCCGTACCAGTATGACGCAGTAGTACCACCGTCAATCAGGAAGTCAGCCCCGCTGATCCATTTCCCTCGACTGCTCATGAGAAACTCTGCCAAATCCCCAACCTCATCGGGAGTTCCAGCTCTTCCAGCCGGGCAAAGACTAAGCATCTTCCTGTAACCCTCACCTCGCGGGCCATGAAGCTCGTCATTAGCGAGTGGAGTGATGATTATTCCCGGGCTTATTGAGTTAATGGTTGCACCGCGCTTTCCCCAGCGTGTGGCCTCATACATTACGCGGAGGACGTTGCATCGCTTCGAGTACTGGTAGGCCTTGAGCGTGTCAGTTATAGCCTCGATGAATGGAAGCGTCATAAGCTCATCAACCGGCGAACATGCGAGCTTCTCGTTCTCATCTTCCGTCAATGCTCCTAACCTGTGTCCTGACTGCGATGAAATCACAACTCCAGATCCTCCGTCAGCAATGATCTTCCCGAACTCCTCGAGTAACACCGCTGTGCCGTAAAGGTCAACCCTGAGAATGTCCTTCACTGATGCTTGAGACGGTGAGACTCCTGCGGCGTTGACGAGGTTTTTGACGGCCCCGAATTTCTGAGCGTGTTCAACGAGGGCCAGGATGTCATCTTTCGAGCCGAGATTTACAGCGATTGTGCTTGTCTCAAATCCCGCGTCCTCAAGAATCTTTGCGGCCTTGTCAGCGTTCTCCTTCTTCAAGTCAGCGAGGACTATGTGCTTTCCTGCGCCTACTCTTCGTATTATTGCCTGACCTATTGAGCCAGTTCCCAAAAGTACAGCTACATCTTTTGACATTTCTCACACTTCCTTAACAATTTTTGCCGGAACTCCAACAGCCACGCAGTTATCCGGAACGTCATGCGTAACCACCGAGCCAGTCCCTACGATTGCATTCTCACCGATTGTAACGCCGGGAAGAATGTTGACCCTTGCGCCTATCCATGCGTTACGTTTGATGTGGATTTCCTTCGTCATTATAACGCGGATGTTGTGAGGCTCATGGTTGACTGTGAAGAGTCCGACCTCTGGCCCGAACATAACGCCGTCCTCAACGATTATCGTGCCGATCGACATTGCTGTGAGACCATGATTAGCGAAGACGTTTTTACCGAGCATCATCCGGCAGGCTATATCAATCTGGAATGGCGGTGTAAGGAACGAACCTTCGGGAAGATTCCCACAGAATAACTCGCGCTCAAGGGTGATGATGCTGTCCCTGTCGTCGGGGTCAGTCTGGTTAATCTTCCAGCAGAGATGACGGCAACGCTTCATTTCCCCGTGAGCCTCGCTGAGATATTCGGGGTCTCTGATGTCGTAGGCTACACCGTTACGGAGGTCATCGAATACGCTCATGGCTAGAATGCGTGCTGCTTAGTGTGCGCGACGTACGGGGCTTCGAGGGCAGCAATCTCGTCAGAGGTCAGAGTAATGTCAACCGCCGAAGCTGCTTCCTCAACGTGCTTAACGCTTGTAGTTCCGACGACGGGCGAGCAAATGAACGGCTTACTGAGCATCCAAGCGAGTGATTCCTGAGCCATTGTGCGGCCATTTTCCTTTGCGACTTTCTCCAAGTTATCGACGACGGCCTTGTCCTGCTCTGCTGTCTTATCCGTCCATACCATAGGACTTACTGCGTCAATCTTAGTGCGAGCTGTCTGAGTTCCCCAAGAGTGAGCGCATCGTCCGCCGGCAAGAGGGCTCCAAGGGTTCACGCCGACTTTCCTGTCGAGGCAGAGGGGCATCATCTCGTGTTCTTCCTCGCGGTAAATGAGGTTGTACTGGTTCTGCATCGTGATGAATTTCGTCCAGCCATTGCGCTCTGAGATGTTCTGAAGCCTCTCGAACTGCCATGCGTCCATTGTGCAGGCACCGATGTAGCGCGCTTTCCCAGACTTCACAACGTCGTGAAGTGCCTCCATGATTTCCTCCATAGGCGTGAAAGCGTCGAGCCTGTGAATCTGGTAGAGGTCAACGTAATCGAGGCCAAGACGTTTGAGGCTGTGGTCGATTTCAGACATTATGTTTTTGCGTGAAGAGCCTGCGCCGTTTGGTCTTCCTGCTCTCATCTCGAAGTTAACCTTTGTCGCAACGACTATCTCATCGCGGTCAAGGCCGAACTCGCGGATTAGCTTGCCTGTGATTTCCTCGCTGCTTCCGAGCTGGTAGACGTTAGCGGTGTCGAAGAAGTTTATTCCGAGTTCAACGGCTTTGCGGAAGAGTGGCTTTGCGTCATCGAACGGCAATGCCCAAGGGAACACGCCATTTTCTGTGCCTGGTTTTCCGAAGCTCATCATTCCCAAACATATCCTTGAGACATCTACGCCGCTGTTGCCGAGTTTTACATACTTCATGAAATCTTCTCTCCTTGTGATCTTTCTTGAACGAGTTTATTTTACGGGCATGTAATATAATATTCAAATTGAAAATATCTATAGTAACCCAAAAATTTCTATTATGGACACTAAGCAGATTGATTACATTCTCACACTTGCGAAGACAAAGAACTTCAACCGGGCCGCTGAAAACCTCTTCATCTCACAGCCAGCTTTGACATACCAGATTAAGCAGGTTGAGGCTGAGATAGGCTTCCAACTTTTCGAGCGTTCCCCGAAAGGTGCGGTGCTAACTCCGGCGGGCGAACAGTTCTGCATCACCCTCCGCAACATAAAGGACGAACTAAAGCGCGCGATCGAACAAGGTCAGAATTATGGCACACGTTATCATTCAAACATAACGATAGGACTCCCAATGAGGTCGGCAATATACTTCCTCCCTGAAGCAATCGAGACATTCAGCAAAACGCACGAAGGAATTTCTGTTACACCTCACTTCCTGACGCTCTATGATTCTTCATCGTTCCTTAAGGGCGAGGAGGACATACTTTTTGCGAGGCACAATGACGTCAAGCACATACCAGGCATAAAGATTCACGCGCTGTTCGAGAGCAGGATATACCTCATCACAGAGAGAACTGACGAGTTGGCGGAAAGGGAGATTGTTCACACTGAGGATTTGCGCGGAAGGGTGCTGATGGTTGGGGGCGGTTCACCTCCTGAACTCAAGGCGGTACAGCAGAGAATCATAGAAACGATTCACATCGGCTACTTCAACAGCAACGACCGCGAGACTACTTTGACGAACATCAAGGCTCACAGGGGTATTTGCCTTGCGCCGGGATTCCTGAACGACCACAACGGGGAATTTTCTTGGACGCTCTTTTACTGCCCTGAGAGAATCAAGTGCGTTTTGTGTACTCACTCAGGCGACAAGCGGGAAAGTGTCTCGGATTTCGTTAGGCTATTGCAGGAAATATACAGGAATCACCCCGAGTTCATGGCTTGAATAAGATATATGCTTCACAGCTCCGTTACCCTCAGCGGCCAAGCCTCACCGTCATGCTCCCCAATCATTTCTCGAATACTCTTGCCGTTCACAGGGTGCCTCCAGTCCTCCGGCACGATCTGACTCAATGGCACAAGAACAAACATTCTCTCAGGGATTCTCATGTGAGGTATAGTCAGCTCTTCCGACTCGAAAACTATCCCATCAATCATCAGAATATCAATGTCAATCTTCCTCGCACCCCAGCGTACAGACTCAACCCTTCCGATTTCGCGCTCAAAATTTTTGACAGCCTTCAAGATCTCGTGAGGGTCATAATGTGAATTGCTCTCGATTTTCACGCAGGCGTTAAGATAGTCAGGCTGCGGAACTCCTCCCCATGCCTCTGTCTCGAAAACAGCACTTTTTCCCGCAACATGGCCGAATGCCTCAAGCCTCCTCAAAGCCTCGCGCAAATTATGCAGCCTGTTCCCCAAATTCGAGCCAAGTCCAAAATATATAACCATGAAATTTTTCCGCTCCTTGCATTATAATTAGCACACTTATTTTATTCCCACAATTTTATTACGGAGGCAGTATTTATGGGCAAATTTTCGTCCGACGCAAAGGAACTACTAGCGGCAATAGGCGGCAAGGAAAACATCACAGCCGTTTCGCACTGTATCACCCGAATGCGTTTCGTTCTCACTGACCCCAAAAATGCGGACATCAAACGCATCGAGGCCATCAAGTCGGTCAAAGGAACGTTCACTCAGGCAGGGCAGTTTCAGGTCATCATCGGCAATGAAGTTGCTGACTTCTACAAGGACTTCACTGAGGTTTCGGGCGTTTCAGGAGTCTCGAAATCCGAAGTCAAGAGCATGTCCAAGCAGAACCAGAACATTCTCCAGCGTCTCATGACCTCAATCGCTGAGATATTCGCGCCGTTAATCCCCGCTATCGTCGTGGGCGGTCTGATTCTCGGCTTCAGGAACGTCATTGACAGCATGGAAATTTTCGGCGGAGCAACACTCGTAAGTCAGAGCCAGTTCTGGGCAGGGGTCGACCACTTCCTTTGGTTGCTGGGCGAGGCGGTCTTCCACGTCGGAATACCCGTCGGGATCTGCTGGACAATCATGAAGAAGATGGGCGGTACTGAGATGCTAGGTATAATTCTCGGTCTCACCCTCGTATCTTCACAGCTCACGAACGCATACGCAGTAGCTTCGGCAATGGCTAACGGCACTCTCAACCAGTGGAACTTCGGCTTCATTCAGGTCAACATGATCGGCTATCAGGCGCAGGTTCTTCCGGCAATGCTCGCGGCTTTCACGCTGGCTTACCTTGAGCGTTTCTTCAAGAAGATCGTTCCGCAGGTAGTCCAGATGATACTCGTACCGTTCTTCAGCTTACTGTTCGCGGTAATGGCGGCTCATTTCGTTCTTGGGCCGATAGGGTGGAGGATTGGCTCGTGGATTTCGGCAGCTGTCTACGCTGGAATTTCAGGCTCTTACCGTGTAATATTCGGGGCAATATTCGGGTTCTTCTATGCTCCGTTGGTCATCACAGGACTTCACCACATGAGCAACGCAATCGACATTCAGCTTATCGCGGACTTTGGCGGGACTATGCTTTGGCCGATGATAGCACTCTCAAACATCGCACAGGGAAGCGCGGTACTCGGAATGATTTTCCTTCAGAGGCGGAGCGCAAAAGCTAAGGAGCTTAATATTCCTTCGTGCATTTCCTGTTATCTCGGTGTTACTGAACCTGCAATGTTCGGCGTTAACCTCAAGTACGTATTCCCGTTCATCTGCGGAATGGCAGGCTCTTGCGTCGCTGGAATCATAAGCACGGCGACGAGTGTTACAGCGAGCGCAATCGGTGTCGGAGGACTTCCCGGAATCCTATCAATTCAGCCCGGTTCAATCGCAATGTTCGCGGTGTGCATGGCCGTCGCTGTTGTTGTGCCGTTCGCGCTGACATACATGGCCGGAAAGCGCAAGGGAATCGACAAGGAGGCTGAGGACGAAGCGCTCAAAGAGGAAGCCGCAGAGAAAGCAAAAGCAGAGCATTCCCCCGTTGACTTCATGGCGTTCTTGACGGGTAAAACTGTGGCAATCACCGAAGTACCAGATGCTACATTTGCTGAGAAAGTTCTCGGAGACGGTATAGCGATTGAGCCTGTCGACAATATTCTCGTCTCACCCGTTGACGCTGTTGTCGAGCAGACTATGGAGGGAAGCAATCACGCAATCGGCCTCATCATGGACAACGGATTGGAGATATTGCTGCATATTGGGCTTGATACTGTTGCGATGAACGGTGAGGGCTTCACTATTCACGTTGCGGAGGGCGACAGGGTGAAAATGGGGCAGGAGCTTATCACGTTTGACCCCGAGAAAATCCGCGCTGCCGGACACCCAGTAACAACAATAATGGTAATCACGAACGGCGAAGGCTACGAGACATTCAGGTTTGACGCTGGGCTCGAAGTCAAAGCCGCCGAGAACGTCATTGCACACGCGGAGTAACGGCCATGAGAGACGAATACAAATCATCAACTGTCTACCAGATATACATCAAGTCATTCTGCGACTCAAACGGCGACGGCATCGGCGACATCAACGGAATCAGGAAAAAGCTCCTGTACATATACTCGCTCGGTGTCAAATACATCTGGGTAACGCCATTCTTCTGCTCACCGATGGCTGACAACGGCTACGATGTCTCGGATTACCGCAATATCAACCCAATGTTCGGGACAATGGAGGACTGCGAGGCCATGATTCGAGAGGCTGACGAGCTTGGGATGGGCTTCATGTTCGACATGGTATTCAACCACACGTCTGACGAACACGAATGGTTCAAGAAGGCACTCGCCGGAGACCCCGAATACATGGACTACTACATCTTCAGGGACAACCCGCCGGAATGGACATCGGTATTCGGAGGGCCTGCGTGGAAGTTTGTGCCGTCGCTCGGAAAGTATTATCTCCATCTCTTTGACCCAAAGCAGCCGGATTTGAACTGGGACAATCCCAAAGTCCGCGAAGAATTGAAGGACGTTGTTCGCTTCTGGAAGGATAAAGGTGTAAAGGGATTCCGCTTCGACGTTCTCAACCGAATCTCTAAGCCCGCTAATCTCGAAGCATTGCCGGCAGGAGACGGATCTTATTTCTGCAAGGACGGCCCGCACATTCACGAGTATATTCAGGAGCTTGTGAGTGATACCGGCATCGGCGAAATGATAACGGTCGGCGAAATGGCATCAACGACGCTCGAGCAGTGCATACAGTATTCCAACCCAGAGGGGACGGAGCTTTCAATGTGCTTCAACTTCCATCACCTCAAAGTCGACTACAAGGACGGCGGGAAATGGACGCTTCTTCCCCCAGACCTTCACGAACTTCGGCGGATTTTCACAACGTGGCAGGAAGGAATGTCGAACGCAGGAAGCTGGCAGGCTCTCTTCTGGTGCAATCATGACCAGCCCCGAATAGTCTCACGTTTTGGGGACGAAGGGAAGTATTGGAAGGAGTCGGCGAAAATGCTTGCAACCTTCATTCACCTTCTCAGGGGCACGCCGTACATATATCAGGGCGAGGAGCTGGGAATGACCAACGCGCACTTCACGGACATTTCGCAGTACCAGGATGTCGAGTCCACGAACTACTACAAGATTATGCGTGAGAACGGAGTCTCGGAAGCTGACGCGATGGCTATACTCGCAGCAAAGTCGCGCGACAATTCGCGCACACCTATGCAGTGGACGTCGGGCAATAATGCGGGCTTCACATCAGGAAAACCGTGGCTTTCTGTCAACCCCAACCACACCACAATCAACGTCGAGTCAGAAGAGTCAGACTCCGATTCAATTCTCAACTATTACAGACAGCTCGTTAAGCTGAGAAAAGATTACCCAGTAATCTCGGAAGGCAATGTGAAATTCCTCGACGCTGGGAATGAGAATGTCCTTGCGTATGAGCGTACGCTGGGGAACGAGAGGCTTGTTGTTCTCTGCAACTTCAGCGGGAATGACGAGAAGGTTAAGGGCATTGACGTTAAGGGCAAGGTACTAATCGGGAATTACTCAGGCTCACACAAGATGATGAAGCCGTATGAGGTTCTTGTAATTTTGGAAAGTTAAGCACAAGAAGAATGCCGGGAGCAAATCGAGTTCCCGGCTTTTAATTTACGCCACACCTGAATATTCACTCAGGAATTTCGACGTATACCCCTTCCCGCTCTTCATGACTTCCTCAGGTGTCCCGGATGCTACGACACTTCCGCCCTCATCTCCGCCCTCAGGTCCCAAATCAACAATGTAATCCGCCGACATCAATACATCAAGATTGTGCTCGATGAATATCACAGTGCTTCCGTTGTCGACAATCCTGTGAACAATCTCAAGAAGTTTCTTAACGTCCGTGTAATAAAGCCCCGTCGTTGGCTCATCAAGAAGATAAAGCGTCTGGCCTCCGAATTTCTTTGAAAGCTCCTTCGACAGCTTAACCCTCTGAGCCTCACCGCCCGATAACGTCAACGCCGACTGTCCAAGCCCTATATACCCTAGCCCTGCATCGTGAATCAATTTCAGCTTCCCTGCAATCTTCGGAATATCACGGAAAAACTCCCCTGCCTCGTCAACCGTCATACTCAGAACGTCAGCGATATTCTTCCCCTTGAACTTGACCTCCAGCGTCTCATGATTGTAACGAGTTCCGCCGCAAACCTCGCAGTCAGAATATATGTCGGGCAAGAACAGCATACTCGTCTTAACGCTCCCTGCACCTCCGCATGATTCACAGCGTCCTCCCTTTACGTTGAAGGAGAATCGCCCGGCATTCCAGCCCCTGATCCTAGACTCAGGAAGTCCGGCGAAGAACTCCCGAATCATCGTGAATACCCCAGTGTAAGTAGCAGGATTTGAGCGCGGTGTTCTTCCGATTGGGCTTTGGTCGACGAGAATGATATTCCTGAAATTTTCCGTGCCCTCGATAGCCTTGAATTTTCCCGGACGTTCACGAAAATCCCTGTCCATGATTCGACGCATTCCCCTATATACCACATCATAGAGCAGGCTGCTTTTACCCGACCCCGAAACTCCGCTGATGCATGTGAACACACCAACAGGGATTTCAACGTCAATATTCTTGAGATTGTGGTGTGATGCTCCGAGAACGTGAACCCAGCCTGATGGTTTCCGTCTTTCACCGCGCCTGACGATCCCCGTCTCCTCACCCCGAAGATACTTCCCTGTCTTTCCGTTTGAGTGCAAAACTTCGTCATAGCTTCCAGAATAGAGTATCTCGCCGCCATTCATTCCAGCTTCCGGGCCTAATTCGACAAGTTCGTCGGCTGCCTCCATCATCTCGCGGTCATGTTCAACAACCACCACAGTGTTGCCGAGTTCCTGTATCGACTTCAGGGAGCGTATCAGCTTCTCAGTGTCTCGCGGGTGAAGCCCGATCGTAGGTTCATCGAGGACGTATAGGACACCGCTTAGGTTCGAGCCTATCTGTGTCGCAAGCCTTATCCTCTGAGTCTCACCGCCTGAAAGCGTGTCAGCCCTTCGCAATAATGACAGATAACCAACACCAACATCGCAGAGAAATTCGAGCCTCTTTATGATTTCGGGGAGAACTTGTGCGACGATTGACGACTCCGACGCTGTGAGAGTTAGCGACTTCATTATGTTCACGAGCTTTTCAACGGGCATAACGAGAAAATCACCGATGCCGTAGCCCGAGACTTTGACGTTCAACGCCTCCTGCCTAAGCCTCAGGCCTTTGCATGTCTTGCAGATGTCCTCTTCCCTGTACTGCGCGACTTCCTCAGCGACATTCTCATTCTCCGCAAACCATTTCAGTTTTGCCTCAAGCCAGCCCACAACGCCCTCAAATCGTCCCATGTAAGGCCGTGCGATTCCCTTCTCGTCGAAAATCATTGGCATCTTCTCATCGCCTGAACCGTTCCAGATGAAATCCTGAATTTCGGGGGCTAAATCCTTCCATGCGGGCGACAAATCCCAGCCGTGTTTTTCCGCAAACATGTTGAGCTTCGTTATGGAGTAAGGCTTCGACTTCCACGGGATTATTGCACCGTCAAGAACTGAGCGTTCGGGGTCTATTGCGAGTTCGCGGGAGAAGTGTTCATGGCTTCCGAGACCTCCGCAGTCAGGGCACGCACCGGCGGGGTTGTTGAACGAGAATAATCGCGGCTCAATCTCCGGCATTCCGATCTCGCAGTCAGGGCAGGAATAATTCTCGGTCATCGTGTACTCATCATAGCCCTCTGCGTGAATCATCACGTAGCCCCCTGAGAGTTTCAATGCTGACTCTACGCTCTCTGCGATTCTTGTGCGTTTGTCGGCTGAAATTTTGAGACGGTCAACAACTACTTCGATGTTGTGGCGTTTGTTCTTGTCCAACGTGATCTCTTCCTCAAGATAGTATGTAGTCCCGTCAACTCTTGCGCGCGTGTAGCCCTTCTCCCTAGTCTGGCTGAATAAATTTCTGAACTCTCCCTTTTTGCCCTTGACGAGCGGTGAGAATATTTCAGCCTTCAATCCGTCCTCATGCTCAAGAATGTAGCCTAAAATTTCGTCGATAGAATGACGCTGAACAGGCTTTCCACATTTTGGACAGTGAGGTATTCCAATTCGCCCGAAAAGTAAGCGGAAGTAGTCGTAAATTTCTGTTACAGTTCCGACGGTTGAGCGCGGATTGTGGCCTGTACCTTTCTGCTCGATTGATATTGCCGGCGAAAGCCCCGAAATTTCATCAGCGTCCGGCTTCTTCTGAACTCCCAAAAATTGACGCGCATATGCCGATAACGACTCGACGTACCTCCTCTGACCTTCAGCGTAAAGAGTGTCGAATGCAAGCGATGATTTTCCCGAACCCGAAGGCCCTGTTATTACGGTGAACTTTCCGCGCTTAATGTCGATGTTGATATTCTTGAGATTGTGTTCGCGTGCGCCCCTGATTGAAATTGCGTCCATAAATATTTTTCCCTTCCTGTATACTTTATACATATAATTTTAGCAGGGGTGAAAATTCATGACGGAAATGGTACGAGGTTACAGAGGAAGGATTAACGCAGACGCGATTACCGTTGACATGAAGATTTCGGGAGCGGCAGTGTATGACTTTTCATGCTTTGGTGTTGACGCGGGCGACAGGCTTTCAGATGACCGCTACATGGTGTTCTACAATCAAACGCAATCTCCGAACGGCGAAATCAAATACACACCTTCGGAGGGCGGGGTGAGTTTCGATGTTTCACTCTCAGGATTGCCTCAGTCAATCGCAAAATTGGTGTTCACGGCGAGCATTGACGGCGATGGAACGATGGGGCAGATTTCATCTCACACTCTCAGAATTTCGGGAGGCGGTGAGGATTTGACCATGACGTTGAACGGTAGCGACTTCGAGAATGAACGGGCGATAATAAGCGTTGAGATTTACAGGAAGGACGGCTGGAGGGTCAATGCTATAGCGTCAGGCTTCAACGGCGGACTTCGTGAACTCCTGAAACATTACGGAGGCGAGGAGATGACGGATAACCCCGCACCAGCTCCGAAACCTGTAATCCTCACAAAAGGCCAGAAAGTAAGCCTTGAGAAGAAACCCTCAATGTCGGGCGAAATAATCATCAATCTCAACTGGAATCGCGGCAACGAACGCAAACGTTTGATGTCGGTGTTCTCGAAGAAAGAGGGAGCGATTGACCTCGATTTGGGCTGCCTGTACGAGATGAAGGACGGACGTAAAGGATCTGTTCAGGCACTCGGCGGAAACTTCGGGAACTTGGAGGCATTCCCGTACATTGCGCTTGATGCTGACGACAGGACGGGCGACACTGCGGGCGGTGAGAATTTGAGGGTGAACGGTTCTGAGATTTCGCGCTTCAAGAGGATACTGGTCTACACATTCATATACGAAGGGATTGCGAACTGGCAGGACGCTGACGGAAAGGCCACCGTGAAATGTCCCGGCAACCCCGACATTATCGTGAAGATGGACGAATACAACACATCGGAAATAATGTGTGCGATTGCTATGCTTGAGAACGTGAACGACAACACATTCAGCGTTGAGAAGCTCGTGAGATTCTTCAGCGGTCATTCAGAGATGGACAGTGCATACAACTGGGGATTACGCTGGGTTAAAGGAAGGAAATAAAAAGAGCCTCCCCTGCGAAAAGGGGAGGTATCCTCGAATGCTTTACGCCAACTTTGCCCCGAAAGCCTTGCACTCCTCCGTAGCATCATCGTCGGGTTCAAGGTGAGCTTTGACCGTTGCGATAACGTCAGCACCAGCCTCCTTGCAGCGATCCTCCCAAGTCCTCAGCCACTCGCCATCGCCCCAATCGTATGATCCGAAGAGAGCGACCTTCTTTCCACCGAGACTTCCTGCAGCGTCCGAGAAGAACGGTTCCATTTCTGCCTCTTCAAGAACTTCCGCGCCCATTGCCGGCGAACCGAACGCCACAACGTCATAGCCAGCAAGTTCCGCGACTGATGCCTCGCCGACTGTCTTGCATGTTACGTCAGCCCCCGCAGCCTTTGCCGAATCAGCGATGATGTTCGCCATCTTCTCGGTGTTTCCTGTTGTTGTTACGTAGACGATTAAAACTTTTGCCATTATGATTTTCCTCCAGAATTTATTTTTGCAGAACGCTCTGCCATTATGAGCAAAGCAGCTTCGCACTCAGCCTTTCTGTACTCACTGAATATCCTTCTTGCCTCGTCGGGATTCCCGTAGACCTTCCAATAGCCGGGACACGCAAGATTTTTTGCGCTTCTGTCCTCCATGAAGCCCTTGACATCATCGGGAGGATAATCGAGGAAAAGCCCAATCTCATGCGGGAAGCTGTGTGAGAATTTCCTTTTGAGGCATTCGAGGCACGCATCGACATCATGAAGAGGGTAGCCGTGAGATTTCAGGATGCAGCAAGCCTTGTCACAGCCAAGAGCCTTAGCTAGGAGTTCACGCCTGTATATGAGAACGAGGGCGTTGTCGTTTCCTGAATGTTCGCCCAGGAAAATCCATTTAAGCCCGAAAGGTTCAAGCCATTCATCAGCGTGATGCCTCCATAATTCTCGAATATTCTCGCCTTTCCTGCGCCTGAAATTTATCAGAGAGGACGCTTTTATTCCCTTTATAGTTGGAGCACAAAAACAATACAGCATTCCTCTTATGAAATTTTCAGTGTCAGCTGTCTTCATATATCTCATGAATTTATTGATAATCTTTGCGTTTTTCTCTGTCATTCTTCTTTGCCGTGAGTATAATTTTTGTTTGATGATACAAAGTTATAATATATTCTTGTTTTTGTCAAGTATTCTTGTGTATTTTGGTAAACTTATCAACAAGCGGCATAAACCCCTTAGTTTTAGCTATGGGCTTTCTGGCTGTTTCTTGGTAAAGAAATTGTGATAATATTCACAGAATTATTGGCATAACATTTTTAAGGAGGCATAAATTTTAATGGAAGCGAAAGATTACAAAGACACTCTGAATCTTCCCGTAACAGATTTCCCAATGAGAGCCAATCTCGCAAAACGTGAACCATCATTCCTGGAGTTCTGGCACTCACATGACATCTATCACAAAGCTCTCCATGCCCGTGAGCATTCGTCCGAAAAGTTCCAGCTTCATGACGGACCGCCTTATGCAAACGGCGACATTCATATCGGTACGGCGTTCAACAAAATCCTCAAGGACTTCATCGTCAAAGCAAAGACAATGACAGGACGTTATACCCCTTACGTTCCAGGCTGGGACACTCACGGTCTGCCCATCGAGTTACGTTCACTCAAAGACGGCGGACTCTCAAAGCTCGGTACAGGCGTTGACCCCGTAGAGCTTCGCGCAAAATGCAGGGAGACAGCGTTACATTACCTCAATGTTCAGCGCGAGGAGTTCAAGAGACTCGGAGTTCTCGGTGAATGGGATCACCCTTACATCACCCTTGACCCAGAGTACGAACATCTTGAGCTTCACGCTTTCGCTGACATGGTTGAGAAGGGACTTATATATCGCGGATTGAAGCCCGTATTCTGGTGCACTGACTGCCAGACTGCACTTGCCGCCGGAGAAATCGAGTACTGGGACGAGGACAGCCCTTCGGTTTACGTTGCCTATCCATTGCCGGAAGCAGGTCAGAAATTCCCGGAGCTTGCAGGACGCGACACATACATCGTTATATGGACGACTACCCCGTGGACCCTCCCGTCAAGCGCAGGAGTAGCAGTTCACCCGCGATACGATTACGGGTTCTATGAGTGCAATGGAAAGGTCTATGCTTTCGCGTGCGAGCTTAAAGGCGAAATCGAGAAGAACACCGGCCTGACGTTCAGCGACGCAATACTCATCGTCAAGGGCGCGGACTTGGAGAGAATGAAGCCCCTTCACCCGTTCTATGAGCATGAAATTCTCGCTGTCCTTGCTGATTATGTTGAGCTTGAGACGGGAACGGGCTGCGTACACACTTCTCCCGGTCATGGTGTTGAAGACTACGAGACGGGCGTGCGCTACGGCCTCAAAGTCTACAGCTCCGTTGACCACGCAGGGAAATTCGACAAGGATTTGCCGATTGTCGGAGGAATGTCTCTCGATGAAGGCGGAAAGAAAGCAATCGAACTTATCCGCGAGAAGGGCAGGCTCTTGGGCTTCGGGAAAATCTCTCACAGCTACCCTCATTGCTGGCGATGCAAGAGGCCGGTAATATTCCGCGCAACGGATCAGTGGTTCATCAACGTCAAGCAGTTCCGCGACGAGGCATTGAGGATCATCGACAACGAGGTGAAATGGATTCCTGACTGGGGACGCGACAGAATATACAACATGGTAAGCTCACGTTCCGACTGGTGCATCTCACGCCAAAGAGTTTGGGGAATTCCTGTCCCCGCAATTCGATGCAAGGACTGCGGAAGTTTCACGCTCACTCCCGACCGTATCAGAATGCTCGCCGAGAAGGTCAAAACTTCACCCGACGGGACATCAATATGGTGGCGCGAGAGTCTGGAGTCATTGTTCGGCGAAAAGGCCTGCTGCGACAAATGCGGCTCTCATAACGTCGATAAGGACAGCAACATTCTCGATGTATGGTTCGACTCCGGCGTTTCTCACATGTCGGTGCTCAACGAGAAATTCGGGCTTACATGGCCGTGCGATATGTACCTTGAGGGAAGCGACCAGCATCGCGGATGGTTCCAATCGTCATTGCTCACAGCGACAGCCATAAAGGGACGCGCTCCGTATGCACAAGTCCTGACACACGGCTTCACTCTTGACGGAAAGGGCAGGAAGATGTCGAAGTCTCTCGGAAACACGATAGCACCCGCCGACATATGCAACGAGTTCGGGGCTGACATTTTGAGATTGTGGGTAGCGTCAACGGATTACAGGAACGACGTGCGTATCTCCAAAGACATTCTTAAGACGTTATCCGAGACATACAGGCGTATCCGCAACACAGCGCGCTTCCTTCTCGGAAACCTTCACGACTTCAAGCCGGAGAATGCACTTCCGTATGAGTCGCTCCTCTCGATGGACAAGTGGATACTCGACAGGCTTCACAGGATTATTGCGAGGGTACGTGATGCTCTTGAGGAGTACGAGTTCCATGTGCCTGTGTCATTGATACACTCGTTCTGCGTGAATGAGCTTTCGGCGTTCTACCTTGACATCAGCAAGGACAGGCTTTACGTCGAGGCAAAGGACTCACTCACTCGTCGTAGCGCACAGACGGCCATGTACGAGATTCTTTCGTGCCTTACGAGAATGATTGCGCCATTGCTGAGTTTCACAGCTGAAGAGATATGGCAGGAGATGAGGAAGACTGACCCGTCATTGCCTGAGAGCGTGTTCCTCTCGGACTTCCCGGAACAGGACGCAACACGCCTGAATGACTCTCTCAACTCGACATGGGCTGAGGCAGTAACATTGAAAGGTGCTGTGAGCCGAATGCTTGAGACGATGAGGGCTGCGAAGACAATCGGGACATCGCTTGAGGCAGCAGTGCAGGTGAAACGTTCAGAGGGCCTCGCGGAAATCGAGAAGGCATTTAGCCCTGAGGAGCTTGCTGACATAGTGATAGTGTCAAAATTCGAGTGGGCTGACGAGCTTACGCTGCCTAATGTGTTCCACGATGATGACACGGGAATGGATATTGCCGGAGGATTTACGCCCGGCGAGAAGTGCCCGCGATGCTGGAAGTACGACGAACACCCGAACAGTAACGGACTCTGCAAGAGATGCGCTTACGTCATGAATGAAGAATAGAAATCGGCCTCCCTGTTAAGAGCGGGGAGGCAAATTTTTTCGGCTTACTTGAAAACGCCCGGTGCTGAAATCGCTTCAAGAATCTCGTAGCGAATCATCGGAAGATTCTTCTTCATGGCCAGAGCTTCCTCAATGGGAATTTCCTTGATGCTTCCTTCCTGAGTGCATATGACGCTCCCTGACCTTCCTTCAGCGAAAGCTCTCACAGCCCAGTAGCCCATTCTCGTGGCAGTCTCGCGGTCTCTTCCCGTAGGTGCGCCGCCTCTCTGAATATGTCCGAGAACCGTAACACGCGGATCGAGTCCCAGTGCCTCATGAATCTTGTGGCCAATGTCGATTGCACTCCCTGCACCCTCAGCGACGACGACTGTGAAATGTGTTGACCCTGAGAGTCGGGCATTCTGGATTTTCTTCACGACATCCTCCTCGAAGTCAACCTCATGTTCCGGGATTAACACGCAAGTTGCACCGACAGCGATTCCTACGTAGAGCGCGAGGAATCCGGCGTGTCTTCCCATGACCTCAACGACTGAGCATCGTTCATGGGACTGCATTGTGTCGCGTAGTTTGTCGATACACTCAATGGCTGTGTTGCAGGCCGAGTCAAAGCCGATAGTGTAGTTCGAGCAGCCTATGTCATTGTCGATTGTCGCGGGGATTCCCATAACAGGCACTCCGAGTCTTGAAAGCTCAAGCGCGCCCTTGAAAGTTCCGTCTCCTCCGATTGCTACTACTCCGTCAAGGCCGAGCATCTTGCATGTTCCGACAGCTTTCTCACGGCCCTTCTCGGTCATGAACTCCTCGCTTCTCGCGGTGTAGAGTATCGTGCCTCCGCGCCCGAGAATGTGAGTTACAGCTTCGTTGTTGAGGATAATGAAATCGCTGTTGATGAGTCCCTGCCATCCCCTGCGGATTCCTATACACTCCATTCCGAAGTGCATTGCCGATTTTGCGACTGCGCGGACTGCTGCGTTCATTCCTGGAGCATCTCCGCCCGATGTAAGAACTCCTATGCGTTTGATTTTCTTGTCCACTTTAATGTCTCCTTTTCTTAGGGATTGTCATAATGATACCATGCAGAAGAAAATGTGCTATTATATTGTCGCTTACACTCGAGGCTCAGAACATTGCTCACTGGATTGGCTTTGTCCCGGGCTTTGAAGTATGAATACAGGAGGTTATTCCATTGATCCAGAAAGACAAGAAGCAGTCAGTAATCGCAGAGTACAAGACTCACGACACCGACACAGGTTCACCCGAAGTTCAGGTAGCAATCCTCACCGAGAGAATCAGAGAACTCACCGAGCACCTCAAAGTCCACAAGAAAGACTTCCATTCGAGGCGCGGACTTCTCAAGATGGTAGGTTCAAGGCGAAGGCTTCTCCGCTACCTCATGAACAAAGACTTCAACCGCTACCGTTCACTCATCGAACGCTTAGGTCTCAGGCACTAGGAGGAATATCGACATGAAGAAAGGCATTCACCCAGAATATCAGGAGTGCAAAGTAACCTGCTCATGCGGAAATACATTCACGACACGCTCAACAATGAAGGAAATCCGCGTAGGCGTTTGCTCCGTCTGCCACCCGTTCTACTCAGGCAAGAAGGGCAGAATACTCACTGAAGCAGGAAGGCTCGAAAAGTTCCAGAAGAAGTACAAGGGAATCAATTACGGCCAGAAGACAGAAGTATAAACATATGCAAACTGTTACGGGGGCTGAAAATGCTCCCGTTTTTATTATGAACGTTATACTATTGACACATACCCCGGAACCAGACGCTATAGTAGCTGCTGCCGCAAGAATCTGTTACCGTGATGTTACGGCGGAAGAATTATTGCAGCGTGAAGAGAAGAATTTATCCCGCTCATTGATTGCTGACCTTTTCGCAAGCGGTCATATGTCGACGTTTGAGCATGTCTCGTTCACGTTTGGAATTGACGGACTGAGCCGGGTAGCTTCACACCAGCTCGTCAGGCACAGAGTAGCAAGTTTCAGCCAGCAGAGTCAGCGTTACGTCAAGATGTCAGAAGACCCAGAAGCCGTAATAATCCCTCCGACAATCCGCGAAAACCCCGAAGCATTAGCAGTCTTCAACGAAGCCGTCCGGAAATCTCAGGAGGCATACAGGCTCATGGTTGAGGCAGGAATCCCGAAAGAGGACGCAAGATTCATTCTTCCTCACGGGCACTCGACACGGCTTGTTATGACGATGAACGCTAGGGAGCTTCATCACTTCTTCAGTCTGAGACTTTGCAGACGCGCTCAATGGGAGATTCACGAACTCGCACGGAAAATGCTAATATTATGCCGACAGAAAGCCCCTGTACTTTTCGAGAAGGCCGGGCCATCATGTATATTTGGCCATTGCAGCGAGGCCAGGACTTGCGGAAAACCGTACAGAGATATGGAGGATTTGCTTGATTAAGAGATTATATTTGTGGTTGACTATTGCGCTGAATCTTTTTGCTGACGATGCAGAGAGGAAGATTCCTGTCGGCGGTCAGGCTGTAATAGAGGGCGTTTTGATGAAGGGAAAAACTTTGTGGGGCCTCGCAGTAAGGAGACCTTCAGGAGAAATTTTCACTGAGACATGGCCGAACTCCTCGCGTATTAAGCGAATGCCCTACAAGCTCCCGTTAATTCGCGGTGTTGTTGTAATGTGCGAGATGATGGCTACGGGCTTCAAGGCACTCTCGAAATCAGCAGAGGTTGCCCTCGAAGAAGAACAGGAGAAGATGACGGCATGGGACATAATATCGGCTGTGGCTGTGGCTGTTCTTGCGGTCGGCGGACTTTTCATCGCGCTCCCTCTTTGGCTTGCAGGATACGTCGCAACTACCCCCCTTTACGTCAACATCACTGAGGGAGTATTGAGGGCGGTGATATTCGTAGGATATGTAGCGGTCATTGGGCTATGGAAGGACATTCGGGAGGTATTCAGGTATCACGGTGCTGAACACAAGACAATCAACGCTTTCGAGCATGGCCTTGAAATGACACCTGAGAACATCATGACGTGTTCGCGCATTCACCCACGCTGCGGGACATCGTTCCTCCTTATCGCCGTAATCGTGAGCATAATCATATTCTCGCCCGTTAAGACGCTTATTGCCGGAGAAAGTTTCGCGCTTCAGGTTCTTGCAAGAATCATACTGATACCTGTCGTCGTCGGAATATCATACGAGATAATCAAACTCGCCTCGAACTCCGGGAAATTCGGCCTCTGCATAATCGCGCCGTTCCTCACGCTTCAATACCTCACGACGCGTGAACCCGACATAAATCAGGCTGAAGTCGCATTAGTCTCGCTTAACACCGCAATGGAAGGAGGAATATTATCATGAACATTGAGCCTAAGTTACAGGCAATCGAACAGGAGTATGAGGAGGTCGGGAAGAAACTCGCTGACCCTAAAATCGCGTCAGACCCCAAAGAGCTGCAGATATTAGGGAAGAAACGCGCACAGCTTGAGCCTGTCGTCGAAAAATATCAGGAGTACAAGAACGCGAAGAAGTCAATCGCTGAGGCAAAGGAACTCATGAAATCGGGAGACTCTGAACTCGAAGCACTTGCCCGCGAGGAAATCTCAGAGCTTGAGCCAAAGATTGAAAGTTTCACACATGACTTGACGCTATTATTACTTCCACAAGACCCCAACGACGACAAGAGCGTTATCGTTGAAATCCGCGCAGGTACAGGGGGAGATGAGGCTACACTTTTTGCGGCTGACTTGTTCCGAATGTACACACGTTTCTGCGAGCGTCAAAGATGGAAAGCAGAGGTTATCGACAGTTCAACAAACACCGCAGGAATTGGCGGCTACAAGGAAATCGTATTCAGGATTGACTCACAGGGCGCGTACAGCAAGATGAAGTACGAATCCGGAGTTCACCGCGTCCAGAGAGTCCCGGTAACAGAAGCGGCAGGACGAATCCACACTAGCGCGGCAACAGTTGCGGTTTTGCCGGAAGCTGATGATGTCGAGGTAGAAATTCGTCAGGAAGACCTCAAGATTGACACATACCGTTCAAGCGGTGCAGGCGGCCAGCACGTAAACATGACGGACTCAGCGGTTAGAATTACTCACCTTCCGACTGGGATCGTCGTAACGTGTCAGGACGAGCGCAGTCAGATTAAGAACCGTGCGCGGGCAATGTCATACTTGAAGACGAAGCTCTACGACTTGGAGCAGCAGAAGCAGAGTTCCGAGCAGTCGGCGGAAAGAAGAGGAATGATAGGCTCAGGGGACAGAAGCGAACGAATAAGGACGTACAATTTCCCGCAGAACAGAATCACAGACCACCGCATCAATCTCACTCTCTACAAACTCGAAAGCTATCTTGACGGTGATTTGTACGAGATGATTGACGCAATGGTACTCGCTGAACAGACGCAGAAGTTACAGGACATTGAGGGTTAGCGATATTTTTGCGGGGCTTGAGGGCGCGGGCATAGCAAACGCAAAACAGGAGGCGTTATGGCTCGCGTCTCATGCTCTCGGCGTTGGGAGTGCTGAAATTTTAGCGAGGGCTGGATTTTCCGGCGACGAAGAACGAAGGATTGACGCTCTAATTTCGCGGAGAGTTTCGGGTGAACCGTTGCAGTATATTCTCGGTGAGGCTGACTTTTACGGGAGGGATTTCGCGGTCGGCAAAGGTGTGCTGATACCACGACATGACACGGAGACTCTGATTGAGGGCGTGAAGAAAGTTTTTCGGCAAGATGAGAGATTCCGCTTTCTCGACTGGGGGACGGGTTCGGGCTGCATTGCAATAACGATTCTTCTTGAGTTCCCGAAGTCCGAAGGGTGTATGATAGATGCTAATCCTAAAGCTCTGAAGTATGCCCGCGAGAATCTGAGGCGGTATGGAGTTTATGACAGGCTGATAGATGCTGGGGACTTTGACCTAATCATCAGCAACCCTCCGTATATTCCAACGGGCGAGATTTCGGGATTGATGCGTGAAGTCCGGGACTTTGAGCCTCATTCTGCACTTGACGGAGGAGAGGATGGCATGAAGTTCTACAGGGAGATATTCGAGCTTTCAATGACGAGGCTGAGACATGGAGGATATATGATTCTTGAGACTGGGAATTTGAGGCAGGTCAGTGAGATTGAGGGATACAGCGGGGAATTTTTGGCGGAAGGCGAGATTTTTGACAGCGGTAATTTTCCGAGATGCGTGATTATGAGGAGGATTTGACATGAAGAGGAAGGGCGAAACTTTGACGGAGTTTTTGACGGCTGTAACTGTTTTCGGGCTTATGGCGGCGGGGATATTCGAGTTCATAGCCAACCAGACCGAGAATTTGGCCGACATTAAGAACAAAGATAACTTGATATTCTATGCTCAGAAATACACAAACACTCCCAAAGATGAAAGACCCAGCAACAATGAAGTAATCAATGACAATGGGACGAAGATGAAATACAATTTGGACAACGACACAACATTAACAGTTACCCTCCTGACAGAAGACGGGGGGAATAGAGCCTCGATGACATTCAGCCTAAAGCCCTAGTAATTCCTGTTCTTCTTGCACTCGTGGTATATCCTCATTACCGCCTCAACCAGCTTGTAGACATCAGGCTTCAATACGTGCGTAATCTTCAGCTTCTCCGCGCGGTCTAAAAGCTCCTTCACCATTATGGACGAGAAAAGTATTACCGGCATGTTCTCCGTCCGCGAGTCATTCCTCAGCGTCTCAACCAGGCTCAGACCGTCAAGCAGCGGCATCTCAATATCCGACACAAGCAAGTCGAAATTCTCGCCTTGGTCCAGCAATAACTTCCTTGCCTCTACACCGTCCTTCACGGGGTAAATGCTCGTGAAACCTGACTGCTTCAGAACATCGCACGTCTGCTGTCGTAGCAATGGCGAGTCGTCGGCAACAAGAATGTGGAAGTCCTCAACATGGCCGATCTGTCGGTGGAACGTTTCGAGCTTGCCCTTGTCGAACATGTGTTCAGCAACCGCCGGAGCAGTCTCCTGAATTATCGCCTCGTAATCGAGAAGCAATATGTTCCGCTCGTCGCGCTTGATGATGTATAGCACCCACTTCAATGACACCCCGCGCATCTTTGAGCTGTCCAAGTCCTCAGCGTTAACCTGACGTATCCTCTCCACTCCGTCAACCAGAAAGCCCATCTTTATGTCGTTGAACTCGACTACCATGACTTTGGTGTTCGCCATAGGAACTGTAGAATTTATCCCCAAGAATATACGAAGATCGATTAACGGCAGAAGAACGTCCCTCAATGTCGTAATTCCGACAAACGCGGGCACTTTCGTTGGAATAGGACGGCACCCTGTCCATCGCAGAATTTCTCGGGTCTTGTTGACGTTTATCGCAAACGCGTCTTTACCGAGCGTGAATACTACGACTTCCCATTTCTTGCTTGCGGCTTCTACATTCCTTTTCTCTTCCATTTTGTGAAACTTCCTCCTCTTTATCATTGAACTGTTAGATTATAGCGTAAATCGGATATAATACAGCAAGTTGAATTTAATCCCTTCAAGAAAGGACTGTATACATTTTGCTCAAGACTAAAAGATTTTTGCTGATGGCCGTGTTTCTCATGCTTATACCGGCAGCGGCAATGTCCGCTCCATCACGCTCCGTGTCAAAAATGCCGGCAGGTGTCAGAAATTTCACGCCAACAGGAACAGTACCAGACAACGTTTCATTCAGAGTCGTCTTCACCAACCCCGTCGTAAGCAAAGCCCAAACGGGAAAATCCATTACCCCCGAAAATCCGTTATTCCCGTTCGAGGTCAACCCTCCGCTTCAGCTCGAAGGACGATGGCAGAACGACAAGACATTCACCGCACGGCTTCTCTCCCCTCTGAGGAACGCCACGACTTACACGGCATCTCTCAGGGACGGCCTCAAGGACAGGCGGGGAACTTCAATCGGGCCGGGTGAGTTCAGGTTTCAGACAGAAGGCCTATCACCGTCAGACATTCGCGCTTCAATGGGAAGGGACGGCAACGCGTACTTCACTCTTACATTCAACATGAGGGTTGACCCCGCGAGGCTCGAAGGCTACATGCGTATCATCAATCCTGAAGGCCGGGAAGTCCCCTACACAATCAACGGCGCGCTTCCTTCACGCACAATAAGGGCATCGATTCCTGTTCAGAAGACATCTTCAAGACAGAGATACACCGTCAAAATTGCGGCGGGACTGAAATCCGGCGAGGGTGATTTGGGGATTGACCACGACATTTCGGAGAACGTAATTCTTGACCCCGCTCTCATGGTTCAGGAAGTCAGGGCAGACAGAGAGAAGACGATTCGTGCTGTCCTTAATTTCGGCGTTGACCCCGAGACCGTCAGGAACTTCGTAACAATTGAACCTTCCGTCGGGAAAGTGGCGTTTGAATCGGGCTGGAACGATGAGATTCTCGACATTCGCACAGAGGACTTCAAGCCGCGTTCACGCTTCGTCATCACATTCAGGAAGGGCTTTCCCTCAAAGGGCGGCCTCGTTCTAAACGAGGATTACAGTCAGGCCGTGATTATGCCGGACTTGGACACCGAAATTACTCTTCCTTCAGCCGGCGCATATCTTGCCCCTGTCAACAACTCACTGATTCCCGTCGAGCTTCTCAACGTCAAGAAGTTACAGCTCGATTTATGGCGAATGTACGAGAACAATATTCCTCACGTCCTCAGCGAGTATGAGTATTTCGACAAGGACATCGCTCAGAGAGTCTTCACTAAGGAAATCCCTCTCAGCCTCCCGCTCAATGAAAGAGTGAGAAGGAGCATACCCATTGACGAAATGGCTTCGGGCGACAGGGGACTGTTCCTTTTGACGGCGAGAGACTCTGACGCTGAAGAATGGGAAGAAGCTACTCAGATGATTAACCTTTCCGACTTGGGCGCAACCGTGAGGCTTTGGGAAGATGCCGTACTCGTATGGGTGAACGCCCTGACTTCAGCAAACGGTGTGAACGATGCGACGGTAAAGATCTTCTCCGCAAGGAAGCAGCTTCTCGTAGAAGGAAAGACGAACTCAGGCGGAGTCTTCTACTATGAGCGACCAGAGGGCAAAGCATGGGACGATGACAACCTCCCTGACTTGGCGATAATCTCAAAAGGCAAAGAGCTGACCTATGTTCACCTCACCCGGAATCTCCTGAACCGTGAAATCTTCGACACATCGGGCCGCGATTGGCTGAAGTCCGGCTACGACGCTGTGATCTTCTCGCCCCGCGACATCTACAGGACAGGCGAAAATGCCTCCTTCAAGCTCGTTGTGAGGAACGCTGACATCACGACACCTGAAGCATTCCCAGTGATGTTCATGGTACGCGACACTCTTGGCCGAAAGGTCAGGCAGGAGTCAATCACCCTCAACGCAAAAGGAAGCGCAATCGCAAACCTCGCACTTCCCGGAAACGCAATCACAGGGACATGGACAGCATACCTCGCAATTCCGGGCAACGAGGAAAAGCCCATAGCCTCCTACAAGTTCCACGTTGAGGACTTCGCACCCCCGCGCATCGAGGTGAAACTCAACTCCTACAGGCAGTTCCTCATTCACGGCGACACATTCACGGCGGACATCTACGCACGATGGCTGTTTGGTGTTGACGGTGCAGGGCTGAACTACAAGACCTCATGGACGGCGAAAGAGGCAACATTCACGCCCACTCAGGACAGATGGAAGGGCTACAGTTTCGGCGACCCGTCAAGAAAATTCACGGCTCTCGAAGACGAGATTGACGAGGCAGAACTCGACAACTTCGGAGCAGCGAAGGTCAACCTTAAACTCTCGGACAACTGGGAAGCCCCCACAATCATCAACGTAACCTTACGCGCTGAGGTAATGGAGGATTCGGGCCGATGGGTAGCAAGCAGTATAACGAGGCCGTATTATGCCTCCCCTTGGCTTCTCGGAATCGCGCCTGTAACCGAGAATTTCAGCGTTCGACAAAACGCAGACTTCAGGGTTGTCGGCGTAACTCCCAGTGAAGAACCAGCGAATCCCGGCGAGCTTAGGGCCGAGCTTCACAAAATCACGTGGAATTACAACATGGTCGAGATTGACGGTCGCAAACGCTGGCAGTCAACTGAGGAATTGCAGAAGGTTGACGAGAAGACCCTGACGCTCCGAAACGGTATCGGCGATGTCTCATTCACACCGGAAAGCTACGGGACATACCTCGTCCGAGTGAGTGATGCAGACGACAACGCTAGGGCTGTCTACAGGTTCTACGCCTCAGACCCTCAGAACTCTGGAAGCGGCTCACAGCTAATCGACAGAATCGAGATGACACCCGACAAAGATTCCTACAGGCTCGGAGACACTGCTCACGTGAAAATCAAAGCACCTTTCGAGGGCTTGATGCTCATTGCTGTCGAGGGTGCGAAACTTATCTCTCGTAACGTGAGAATGATTGAGGCTTCGGAGTTTACGTTCGACATTCCTATAACTCAGGCGATGCGTCCTAATGTATGGCTTAGTGCATGGCTGGTCCGTCCGGTCGAGGAATCCGACGCAAAACAATGGGCATCACACAGGGCAATCGGACTCACTCGCATAAATACTGACCTAAGCGACTACAACATTGATGTCGGTATAAGTGCGCCGAAGAAAGCCGAGCCTTCAGCAAAACTCCCCGTAACGATAACCCTCAAAGGCTCAAGCGCGATGATCTCGAAGAATGCCGACGTATCAATCGCTCTCGTTGACGACGGTGTATTAGGGCTTACTCACTACAAAGTCCCCGACCTCCTTCATCACTTCTGGGGATTGAAGAAACTCAACTCAGAGGGCTACGACATCTATGACCAGTTAATTCCCGTTGAGGACAGAGCGACGGAGCAGTTACACCCCGGCGGAGATGAGGGAATGGACGCACTAGCACTCGACGGAGACATTCAGCGTTTCAAGATACTCTCGCTTTTCGAGGGCGTACTCTACCCCGATGAGCGCGGAATACTTCAGACCGAGCTTGAGCTTCCAGAGTTTTCGGGAAGAGGAAGGCTTTTCGTCGTGGCAGCTTCAGGAAGGAATTTCGGGAGCGCAGAGACGACCGTAGAGATTGCCCGCGACATAGTTACGGAGACAGGATTACCGAGATTCGCGGCACCTGGAGACTCATTCGCAATCCCTGTGTCGGTCTTCAACACGTCGAACGAGAACCGTGATGTAAGGGTCAACCTTGTACCTGAAGGATTGATGCTCGACAACTCATTCGCTGACCTCAAGATTCATGCCGGCTCAAAGTCGTCGTTCACGGCACAGGCAAAGGCACTCGGAGGCGCGAACAAGGCGGTGCTTCGTGTTGTAACGTCATGGACTGAAGCAGGGGCAGAAAGGTCATTCACTCAGGAAATCGATATGCCCGTGCGTTCAGCATGGCCTGTTGTAACTGTTGGAGGTTCAGGGACTTTCGAGAACGGAACAACAAGGCTCGACATTCCGCTTGATGACTTCGACGGTGATATTTCGGGAACACTGACGCTCTCCGACACTCCGGCGGTGAATATCAATAAGGCTGTGAACTTCCTCAACGCTTACCCATATGGCTGCCTTGAACAGACGATTTCGTCAGCATGGCCGTTCCTGATAGTTCCTGACGCTGTGGCCGAACTTGACCCCGCGATAATAACGGACTCGCAGGTTCGTGAACGTGCAGAGGGTGCGATTGCGCGGATACAGTCGATGCAGTTGTACAACGGCTCATTCGCTATGTGGCCGGGAACTAATCAGCCTTACAATTGGGGAAGCGTATATGCGGCTCATTTCCTTCTCAACGCGAAGAACGCGGGCGTTAATTTCCCTGAAGAAATGCTGACGGGTGTCATGAACTGGCTGCGTGAGTTCCTTGCGTCAATGCCTGAGTACAGCTACGACGGAGAAGAGAACGACGACTTGACCGCAAAGGCTTACGCTGTTTACGTTCTTGCTCTCAGCGGTGAGAAGCCTCTGGGCTGGATTGAGTATCTCCGCGAGAACGAGGCGGGAATGAGGCAGTCGGGACACATCTACCTTGCGGGCGCACAGGCAATGGTTGACGGAAATTCTGACGCACTCAGAAATCTCAACATCGGCAAGAGTTCGGGGTATTCAGGAATGACGCTTGAGTCAGACGCGAGGAACACGGCTGTACTTCTCACTATGTGGCTTGACGTTGACCCGCAGGCGGCTGAAGTTACGGAACTCGCGCAGAGGCTTTCGGGAATGAGATGGTACAGCACTCAGGACAACTCGGCGGCAATCGTGGCACTTTCCCGTTACAACGTTGAGGCGGCGGGCGCAAAGAGCGATATTACAGCGAACGTGAACACTGAGACCAGCGACAAGGCTATACTGTCCTACAAGAGCGGCGAAGGTTCAAAGGGCATGAAGATCGACCAGCTTCCTCGCGGGACGAACATTCTCATTGAGGCGAACGGCAGCGGTCAGGGCTGCTACTCGTGGAGCATAACGGGCAATCCCAAGGCACAGCCCAAACCTGAACGCAGGAACGTCAACATTGAGTGCCTGTATTATGACGAGGGCGGAAACATGGTTGATTTCACTCAGCCGATTGAACACGGGAAGATCATCAAGGTTGTACTCGGCGTGAAACCTTCGATGACGGTCAACAATCTTGCCGTGAGCTACTTGCTTCCTGCCGGGTTCGAGCTTGAGAATCCGAGACTTGATGACGGCCATGACGACGAGGAAAGCTACACGGGCGTTGTGAACGACATTCGGGACGACAGGCTTGTGCTTTTCTTCGGGAGGCTTGAGGGCGAGCGTTCATACGGCTTCGAGATGAGGGCTGTAACTCGCGGAACGTTCAAGATGCCGCAGGTCAGCGCGATGGGAATGTACGATGCTTCCGTGAGGTTCACTGGGAACGTACAGGCAGACGTAACAATAAGATAAAAAGTAATAGAAATACCCCTCAGTTGCGCGGCTGAGGGGATTTTTATCATAACTTGCAAGAAGACTCCCACCTCTTTAGGTGGGAGATGAATTGCACTGTATCGTATAATACATTTGGTGCTGAATATGACTGATGAACAGAGATTAGAGAAAAACAACCGAATACGCGAGAAGGGGAAAGAGACAAGAGAAAAACGTAAGTCTCAGGTTTGTCGCGTATACCGAGTGAAAATCGACTTCTCTCACCTCAATGAAGCTCAGAAAGAACACTTAAAGATGCTCTTCATCGAAGCGAAATGGCTCTACAATGACGCTTTGACTTTCATGAAAGACCATGACAT
>CALGGR010000005.1 GCA_937915755.1 uncultured Fretibacterium sp.
GCGAGAACGTCTAGAAGGACCAGATCAGCCTGCGTTAATCAGTCGAAAATTTCGTGAATATCATCCTGCGTTAATTGGAGTGGAAAGTGTAAATATGGGTCTGACACTTTATCAAGAGTTGAGGCGTTCAGGGTTGCCTGTGGTTAAGCTGAAGCCTGATGCGGACAAATACACGCGTGCAATTCCTGCGGCGGCTAGATACGAGTCAGGAATGGTGTATCACCTTGAGGATGCGTATTGGCAGAATGATTTAGAGGCTGAGTTGTTAGCGTTTCCAAATGGGATGCATGATGACCAAGTAGATGTTATCTCTTATGCCGTTTATATGCAGTCGTGGGGATACCTGAAGGAGAAGAAACGCGGAGGCCGTGCGTTGGTACTTGGTTAGTCGTATACTCGTAGCAAGGAGGGATTCTTGATGTCGATTTCGTTTCCAGCATTGCTGATTTACCTTCTGCCCGGATTTCTAGGGCTGTGGGTGTTCAAGAGCATAGTTCAGGAGGATATAGACAAGCGCAGCGAGAGCACACAGATAGCGATTGCGCTTTTGCTGGGTATCTCAGCGATTGCTTCGTTGTTCTTGGTGAACTTTATGTTGGGCTTCAGTCCGAGATTTGCGGAGTATTTCTCGCCTGATGCGTTACAGCCTAAAGGGGTCGGCAATGGTCATGAAGTGCAGATGATTCTTACCGGCGATATGAAGTTCTGGACTTCGTATATCACGTTGTGCTTTCTCGCGTTGCTGTGCGGGGCGATCTCTGCATGGGTGCGAGAGAAAGGATTTGGCCTGACGTGGAAATTATCCGACGCGGTCAATCGACGTTTGAATCGCTGGGTGAGCCGCCCGTGTGAGAGTGGTATGCGGGCACTAATTGACGAGATGCGGGAGAAAGGGCATGAGCCTTCGTTGGTGAAGGTATACAGCTTGATAGGGAGTCGGGAGACGGCCTTAATGGGCTGGTGGGACGGTTATTCTGAGAAGGATAATGAACTGAAGCTGTCTTTTCTGGAATGCTGTGATGCGGCCTCTGACTTGGCGAAAGATTTTGACCTTCAGACGCGCCGATGTTTGGTGAATTGTGATTCCGGCATAGTGATTGAGTTTTTGGATATAGATGAAAATCAGGCGGCTGGTTTCGAGGAATACGCAAAGGGGATGTACCGCAAGAAAGTACATCCCAGAGGTGCAAGCTAGCTAGCTTTTCTTTGGCAGAGTAGGTGGCGGCGGGGGAGGCGGGGACTGTATGGCCTTTTTGGGGAGGATATAGTCCTTGATAATTTTGGTTGCCTTCCCTTGCGGACTGTCGCTCATGTGTATCACCTCCTCAAAAATTATTATAACGGGAGAGAGTATGAAGAATGACGATATTAGGCGGATGGAATCTGGATGAAGTAAAGGGAACAGCATTGCCGCAGAAGGTACAGACGGACTTCACGGCTGTAACGAGCGAGATTGTCGGAGCGGACTATGAGCCGCTAGCATATCTAGGAAGCCAGCAGGTAAACGGGACGAACTACAGGATACTTGCCCTTCAGAGGCTTGTAGTGCCTGATACGGAGAAGAAGATAGTGAAGATGATAATCCACGAGGCAATTGACGGCTCAGTGCGTCTAGTGTCAGTGAGCAGAGTAGCACTGTAGGAATGAGCCGGGCATTCATCTTCAAGGGCCGGGAGAACGAACTTCCAGTAAGCCAGAAGCTGAGCACTGATCCGTTCGACGGCTATTACGGGGACGGGATAATCGAGCCTCCGTACAATCTGGACTGGTTAGTGAGACTTCCCGAGCACTCGAACATGTTAGGGCAGTGCATCGAGGCGATGGAGACGAATATAGACGGTTTCGGCTTCACACTAGAGCCCGCCTTTGAGTTCGAGGAGGGGAACGAGGCCGCCGAAGCTGAGCGCAAGACAATCCTGCACT
>CALGGR010000006.1 GCA_937915755.1 uncultured Fretibacterium sp.
AAAGTGAAGTCTATTTGTTTGTAAAAGTCGCGAGAATGCGACGGCTGTTATTCAATGCTAAATATGACAGAAGAACAGAGAGCAGAGAAAACAAACGAATATGCGAGAAGGGCAAACAGACAAGAGAAAAACGTAAGTCTCAGGTTTGTCGCGTATTCCGAGTAAAAATCTACATCTCTCACCTCAATGAAACACAAAAGGAACACTTAAAGATGCTCTTTGTGGAAGCTAAATGGCTCTACAATGACGCATTAACTTTCATGAAAGACCATGACATCAGTGAATACGATACCAAAATAGTAACAGTTCACTGCCTCGATAAAGACCGTAATTCGGCACTTCGTCCTTTATGCTGCCGGGCAGACTGAATCGTTCGACGCCGAGCGCATCATAACCAACAATGGAGCGAGTATGATTCTTGCCTTGCTTGAGTTGAATATGCTTGCTTAAGGTGATGAAACAGTGCAGAGCTTGACGCACAACATCGGCTTGATGAACAGCGGCGAAAGGCACAGCTACAAGTTCCTGGTGAAGCCTGAAGATTGGGATGACTGCAAGGATATTGAGGCCGTTTTCTACACGGACAGCGGAATAATCCGTGAGAGTGTTTCAAAGTCTTCAGAAGACGAATCGGAAGATGAACCAGAAGATTGGTCGGACGAAGATGAACCGGAGGGAGTTGGCAGTTCAAGCGGCGGTTGTGACGCAGGGCTTTCCGCATTGGGGCTTGAGGTCATCTTATCGGCATTTCTCACCAGATGCAAAGTACGGTAATACATTTCGTGTGGGAAAACAAATTCACCTGTCGCTTCAAATAACTCAAATATGCTACACAGAAAAATTTTCCCTTGAACTATAATATATGTGATTTGAAATTAGGAGGAAAGTTTATCGTGAGCAAATTCGATGTTCCGTACAAAATATATCTTGACGAGAAAGACATTCCTTCATCGTGGTACAACGTCCGAGCCGACATGAAGAACAAGCCCGCCCCCCTCATTCACCCCGCGACGCTGAAGCCTCTTTCGTTCGAGGAGATGAGACCGATATTCTGCGACGAGCTTATCCGTCAGGAGCTTGATGACACTACGCCTTACATTCGCATTCCTAACGAGATACAGAACTTCTACAAGATGTATCGTCCCTCGCCTCTTGTTCACGCGGTCTACCTTGAGGAATTACTGGGTACACCGGCGCATATATTCTACAAGTTCGAGGGGAATAACACGTCAGGTTCCCACAAGCTCAACTCCGCAATCGCTCAGGCATATTACGCGAAGAAGCAGGGTCTCAAGGGTGTTACAACCGAGACAGGCGCAGGGCAATGGGGAACGGCACTGGCTATGGCGTGTTCGTTCTTCCAGCTTGAGTGTAAGGTCTACATGGTGAAAGTCTCATACGAGCAAAAGCCTTTCCGCCGTGAAGTAATGAGGACATACGGCGCAAGCGTTACCCCTTCCCCGTCAATGGACACCAAAATAGGCCGCAAAATCAACGCTGATCACCCCAACACTACAGGCTCTCTCGGCTGTGCAATCTCTGAGGCTGTCGAGGTCGCAACGTCAACAGATGGCTATCGCTACGTTCTCGGAAGCGTTCTTAATCAAGTGTTGCTTCACCAGTCTGTCATAGGGCTTGAGACAAAGGCGGCCTGCGAGAAGTACGGCATCAAACCCGACATCATCATAGGCTGTGCAGGAGGCGGCTCGAACTTGGGCGGATTAATCTCCCCGTTCATGGGCGAAAAGCTGAGGGGCGAGGCTGATTACCAGTTCATAGCGGTTGAACCTGCAAGCTGCCCCAGCTTCACACGCGGAAAATTCGCGTATGACTTCTGCGACACCGGAAAGGTCTGCCCGATGGCGAAGATGTACACACTCGGACATGATTTCATTCCCAGCGCGAACCATGCCGGAGGACTACGCTATCACGGAATGAGCAGCATACTCTCACAGCTCTATCACGACGGAATGATGGAGGCTCGTGCTGTTGAACAGACGAGTGTATTCGAGGCAGCTGAAATGTTCGCAAGGGTTGAGGGGATTTTGCCCGCACCTGAAAGCTCACACGCGATTCGTGTTGCGATAGACGAGGCCCTGAAGTGCAAGGAGACCGGCGAGGAGAAGACCATAATCATGGGGCTTACTGGTACGGGGTATTTCGACATGACTGCTTACGAGAAGTATAACGACGGGACTATGACCGACTATATCCCGACTGATGAGGATTTGGCGAAAGGGTTTGCCACTATTCCGAACGTCAGCCTCTAACTTCTGCGGGCAAGAATTTAACGGCAGGTTTTGCGTGGTAATGTTACTGCGTGAACCTGCTTCTTCTCAGAACCCAGCAGAAAAACGGCCCTCCCGCAACCGCCGTAATCACCCCCGCAGGTATCTCACCCATTCTCTGAGCCACACCGTCAGCAAGCCCCATCAATCCCGCGCCAACAACAAACGCATTCACCATTACGCGCCTGTGATTAGCCCCGACAATCCCACGCGATATGTGAGGCACTAAAAGCCCAACGAACCCAATCACCCCGAACGAACTCACGCACAGCGCAACCCCAATCGACGTTAGCACAAGAAGCACCCCCCTCACGAAGCCCTCATTAACTCCCAAGACCGATGCCCTGTCCTCACCAAGCGACATAGCGTCAAGCGCGTTACCCATCACATAAGCCGGAACTCCGACGATTACAGCTCCGGCCATGACCGCCCGCGCATCACCCCAGCCCGCGCCCGAAAAGCTACCCATCAGCCACATCACTACAGCTCCGATTTTGTCTCCTGCAATCGCTTTCAGGAACGTTACGCCCGCAGAAAGCACAGCGTTCGAGATTACACCCGCGAGGATTATACGTTCACGGCCTCCGTTACGCGCTATTGCACCCGTGAGAATGAGCGCACCTATTGCCCCCGCAAATGCACACGGCATAACCATAAACGCACCGCCAAGAATCCCAATCGCCGCACCAAACGCCGCACCTGACGCAATTCCCAGAGTGTAGGGTTCAGCAAGAGGATTAGCGAGGAGGCCCTGCAAGATTACGCCCGAGACGCTTAATATTCCGCCCGTCAGCAATGAGCATAGAAGTCGCGGAAGTCTCACGGAATTTATCACAATCGCTTCTGGGGAATTTGAGTCGGTCAACAAAAAGCGGATAACGTCAGGAAATGAGATGTCCCATTCGCCCGATGAAATCCGCCATACTGAGATTGCGATTAGTATTATCGCGGGAAGCAATCTAATCTTCTTCTGTTTCTGTGTCGGTGTATAGCGCGTATATCTTTTTCACCAACTCGCGCGCAACATTCTCGTCCTCGCCGAGACCGACAAGGTACTTCGTGATGTCCTTGTAACCGTTCTTCCTGAGGACGTTAATCCACGAGTCTTCGTCATCTTCGCCGGCAAGGTCATTGTTAGCGTGGTCTCCCGCAACTATCATGAGCGGTGAGAGTACGAGCTTCTTGATTTCGGAATGACGCTTCAAGTCCGCGACGACATCATCAATTTCCGGCGACGCTTCGACTGTCCCGATGAAGAATCTCCCGTAAGCCCTCTGGTTCAACGCGAGCTGTAACTGCAAGTACTGTGCGTTTGCGAAGTTCTCAGGCGTACCGTGCCCCATGAGAACGATTCCGACCTCTTTGTCCTCAAGCTGCTTTGAAAATCGCTTCATGAGAATGTCTGCCATAACCTCGCACTCTTTCACGCCATCGAGGAATGGCCGGCACACACCGATTTCCTCGAAGCCGTATTTCCCGCTCATTCCCGCGAAAGCCCCCGCAACGTCAAGAATCTCGTTGTATTCCTCGCCCGGTATCATGTGAGTTGGTATCACTGTAACGTACGAGTACCCCTCATCGTTGAGCTGCGCTAGTGCCTGCGAAGGGTTCATGATGTTCTCGCCCTGTTCGCGCGCGATCTTACGGCGGATTATATTTGACGTGAACGAAAGCCTCACATCGACGCTGGGAAATTCCTTCTTCACCGTGTTGACGAGGTTGTCGATTGCCTTTCGAGCTTCGGGCATTGATGTACCGAATGAGACTACGAGCATTGCGGATTTCTTTATGTCGACCTCATGAGCTGACGACATGGCCGGAGTCATAATGAGTACTACGAGGATTAGTGCCGAGAGAAATTTTTGCATATTGAGAATTTGCCTCCTTAAACTTTTGATACTCTAGATTATACACGCTGCGAAAAATCCGCCTTATGCGATACTGACATATTAAGCCGTCAAGCTATAATTACATGGAAAAATTTTTACAGGGAGTTTTGACATTGATACCAACACGAGAAGAAGCATTAGCTCTTATTCGTCAGCACAACAAGGAAGAATCACACATTCACCACGCGCAGGCTGTTGAAGCAACGATGCGGCACTTCGCGGAACTCTATCACGAAGACCCCGAGCTCTGGGGAATCGTCGGCCTCCTTCACGATGTAGATTGGGAGGAGACATCTTCAGCACCCGAAACTCATTGCCACGTTGCGCCCGAAATTCTCAGGAACGCGGGAGTCGATGAGAATATAATCCACGCGGTACAGTCTCACGGCTTCGGGATTTGCACGGACGTTGAGCCGGCCAATAACATGGAACGCACACTCTTCACGATTGACGAGCTTACAGGACTCATCATTACTGCGGGACTCGTAAGGCCCTCGAAATCACTCGCCGACCTCGAATTGAAGTCCGTCAAAAAGAAATGGAAGGACAAGGCTTTCGCGCGGGGAGTGAACCGTGAAATCATCAAAGAGGGTGCGGAGAAAATGAACATGCCCCTCGATGACGTTATCACAGAGACGATAAAGGCATTGAGGCCGGTCGAGAAAGAAATAGGAATGTAGCAATAATTTCAGGAGATGATGTAATTACTATGGCTGTAAGAATTTTACTTGCTGATGACCACCCTTTGACGCGCTCAGGAATTGCGGAGTTCGTGAGGCGCGAGGAATCATTCAAGCTCGTTGCGGAAGCGGAAGACGGAACAGAAGCGTGGGAGAAAATCAAGGAGCTTCACCCAGACGTAGCACTCCTCGACATTCGTATGCCAGGATATGACGGTGTTGCAGTCGCTCAGAAAGTCAAGAACGAAGGCATGAACACTGCAATCGTGATGCTGACTTCATATGATGCACAGCAATATGTCATAGCCTCACTAAGAGCAGGAGCCAGGGGATTCGTCCTGAAGACCGTAAGTCCCAAAGAGCTGACAACGGCGATTAACACCGTAGCAAAGGGCGGGCTATATCTTGACCCTGAAGTAGCGTCAGTTATGGGCGAACAGGATTTCATTCCCGAACAGCTCTCAGTCCGTGAACGTGAAGTGTTGCTCCTCGCGGCAAAAGGGCTTTCAAGCAAGGAGGTTGCAAAAAAACTCTTTATCAGCGAGCGTACAGTTCAGACACATTTGGCCTCAATATATGACAAGCTGGGCTCAAGAAACAAGACCGAAGCGTTGTTGCTTGCCTTGAAGTACGGAGTTGTTACGCTTGAGGAATTATTGGAGGAAGATTAGCCGCTAAATGCTTTCAAAGTTACGGAAGAAATTTGCGGGATCAGGGTCGAACTTCCTGGCCTTCCTGCTTTGTGCTTTAATCCTCCCGTCAGCCGCAGTAGTCCTCGTAGCAGTTGCCGGAATGCTTAGTCAGGAGCGTGCAATGGAAGCTGCCGTGAGTTCATATGTTCAGGATTTGGCTGAGAGCATGAGCTACCACTTGAGCAGCGACTCGGACGTTTGGACGTTCTCAATGTTGAGCGACTTCACACGCTTCCCATTCTTCTCATGGGGGCCGTCAATTCCGGGCTGGGTTGCTCTTATAGGTCAGGACGGGCGGGTGATAATAGCTTCCCCCGGCTCGATGGACATAATCTCGTCAATATGGCACAACGACATGACCATAGGCAAAGCTGTTCGGGTTGAGGACAATGGAGGCTCACAGTACACCCTCGCTGTCTATCCTGTGAAGCGTCCAAGCGGAGGCTATGTTGTGGCCGCGGTATCATGGACGCAATTACTCGGCGGGCTTGTTGTTGTCGTAAGGATATGGCCGATTCTGATCGTCGTCATGGCCGGACTGAGCTTCTTTGCGATTCGGCTCTTATGGAGGAGAGTTGTGACACCGTTGCGTTCATTAGCCTCAAAGATTGACAGCATGACGCTGGGAAAGGACGTTCCCGAAAAGCTCCCTGAAGGAACAATTCAGGAAATCGAGAGCGTACATGGAGCATTGCAGAGATATGCACAGGCGGCAGTTGAACGGGACAATCTCCGCAACCGCTATGTAAGGGATGTAGTTCAGGCGCAGGAGCAGGAACGTATGGACATGGCCCGCGAGATTCATGACGGAGCATTGCAGGACGTTACGGCACTGTTGCAACAGATTCACATGATAGAGGACGACGAGAACAAGACATCACGCTTGAAACGCACGGAGATTATAGCGAAGACGGTAGTGCGTGAACTTCGGCAATTCTGTGATGAGCTTGCACCGCCTTGGATGGACTTGGGGGTAAACGAGGCTATAACGGAGCTTGCCGAAAGATTGTCGCAGGCATATGACATAGTGATAATGACCGACTATGACGAGGACACTGACGAGGCTGAAATTGAGAATGACAAGATACTCTCGCTTCTCAGGATAATTCAGGAGGCCGTCTCGAATGCAGTACGTCATGGCCACGCTACGGAAGTCAACATACAGCTGACGAGGGAGAATGACACTCTCACGCTTGAGATTGAGGACAATGGGAAGGGCTTTGAGGCCAGTAACATAAATCACGAGACGCTGAGAGTTGAGGGACATCGCGGGCTCGCGAGCATGACTGAGAGAATGAGCCTAATGAGCGGGAAATTGGAGATAACTTCAAAGCCTAGCGAGGGCACGAAGATTATAGCGTCATTGAAGGTTTGAGAGACTGCTCAGGCGTGGCCTCTCATTTTTCGGCGATGATCACAATCCATGAATGCGACTCATGATGCTCCGTGTGAATCTCCCTGAAGCCTGCTTCTTTCAACGCAGCTTCTATTTCTTCAGGCGTGTATGTGTTCATGGCCTCGATTATCGACTTGAACCAGAGACTCGGCTTGTCATTGCCATCCGACTCGCTCACTATAACGAAATGTCCGCCCTCTCTGAGAATCCGCCTGACCTCCGCAAAGCACCTGACCAGTCCGGGCCAGAAATATATCGTCTCGAAAGCAGTCGCAAGGTCAAATCTCCCGTCATTGAACGGCATCGCTGACACATCACCCTCAATAACCTCACAGCGTCCCAAAGCTATCATGTCCCTGTTGTAATCTCTGGCTTTTTTCAGCGACAACGGCGAGTAATCCAGCCCGACAACATGCGATGAAGGATATTTTTCCAGCAAGTCCCGGATATTCTTCCCGCCTCCGCAGCCAAGTTCCGCAATCTCTGAAGGTTCAGCGATATTTATGCGCGACATTCCCCAATGAGCAACCTTCGCGTGAAATACATTCATTCCCGAAATCATAACGCGCCCCATAATTCCGGCCGGCTTTCCTGCATTGCTGAAGAATTTTCCGAGCAGTCCCAAATTTTCGTCATTCCTTCCGAAAAGTTTTATCAATCAAATTATACATCAAGATTGAAGTATGAATTTTTGTATTTTTGTGATATATTAACTAAAAATTTCAATCAGTAGGAACAACAACAGCATGAAAGGAAAAGGTACGAATGAGATCATACTACCCCCCCCCCCGACGACGAAGAAGAATATTCTGACCACATAAGTGAGGACGATATTCAATCCACAGTCGGTGCACTCCATAACCTCATAGATTTGCGCGAACAGCTGGAAGATGAACGCCAGGAAATAGCTCGTCTCAAGAAGGAAAAAGCTGAGCTTCAGTCAAAGCTGAACGAGCAGAAGGACTTGGCAAACAGTGAGGCCTCGAAGCTGAGAGAGGACAAAATCAGGCTTGAGGGTGAGATTAAACAGTTAAGCAGGATCTTGCCGGGCGGAATGATCACGACATTCCTTCGCGGGCTTGGTATGGGGAAGCTCTTCATTCTCGGAATGGGCGCAGTCGCCGCTATGGCTGTCCTGATATGGATGTTTTCATCCTTTCATTCGCTGTTCCAGGTAACCCAGTCAACAAACATAGACATTATCATAACTGCTGTCGAGGCCTGCGGTGAAATGACGACACACCGCGCGTATTTCGAGACAGTTGCGGACAAGAAAGAAGACGGTTGGTTCGGAAGATGGCGAAGGTTCGTGATAATATTCGGCGGAACTGTTGACTGCGGCTTTGACATGCGAAAGGCTAAGGTCGACATTTTCGACGAGGATGATAAAAACGAGGATGGCACGAAAAAGAGAAGGATTGTCGTTACCCTTCCTCACTGCAGAGTTCTCAGGACTCATGTTGACCTTGAGAAGGACGATAAGACAGGCAAGTCCAGCATCAGGATATATGACCAGGACGGCGGATTGTTCTCAAAGACTCTAACCCTTGAGGAACAGAATGAGGTCGTAGCCGAAGCTCTGGAAAAATTGCGCGAAAAGGCTGTCAGAGACTGGCAGGCACTCCAAGCCGCAGAGAAGAACGCAATCGAACTGTACCAGAACTTTCTCAGGCCGTTTAACTGCGATGTGAGCGTAATTTTCACCAATGACCCGAAAAAGCTGGCCGCCCCGTCAGGAAGCAATGTGCGGAGTTCCAAGAACGGCGGAGTTCTCGTACTCCATACCGGGCAGGAAGAGAAAAAGAAAGCGGAACAGAAGACAAAATAGCGAAGGAGGCAAAATTTCATGAACCCCGCAAGGATACTCGCGACTTTAGTCGTGAGAGGAATTGCGCCTGGCTTTCTTGACAAAAAACTAAAAAGAAAGTAAATTAGTGTTGCGAGAGAACGGTTGGCCATAAGGCTGTGGGCACTCGCGTAATAACGGGCTTAGGCTATTAGCTTAGGTCAAAACGGGCGAAAGTCAGCCGTCCGATGATGTCTGACCTATGAGGGAGCGTTAGCGTTTGAACCTCGCATCCGATAAAGATCGGTAAGGGTATGGACAAGCTTGCGACTTCAGTCGTGAGCAGTTGACGTTTACGCTGATTCTTATACTTGTAATAGCTGCGCTGTCGGCAGTAATATACTTTCTTGTTACCCGCAAGCCTGCTACAACGGTCAGGGTTGATCTGATTGCGAAGGCGATCGAGAGCTGCTGTGAGATGACTACCCTGAAGGTTCACTTCGAAACAGTCGCGGACAGTTCAAAGGAGAACGATTCTGTGATGTTTATTCCTCTGCTTGGAACTTGGAGAAGGCTTCTCGTAATCTTCGAGGGGACTCTTTCCTGCGGGGTCGACATGAAGTGTGTTCGTGCTGAAGTCATAGAGCCTCAAAAGAGGGTGGCCGTAATCTTTCCGCATGCGAAGATACTTCGGGTTGAACCGCATATGGAGGACGGGAAAGTGAATGTTTACGACAGCAGTTCTGGGTGGTTCACTAAAGATCCAAGCCCTACTGAGCTGAAAGAATTACTGTCAGCCGCTTTGAAGGCAATACGTGTAAAAGCCGCTGAAGAATGGGACGTGATTTCACAGGCTGAGGACAACGCCGCTGTTTTCTTCCGTGATTTTCTTGGTTCACTGGGTTATGAGGTGAGCGTTGCTTTCACTGATGATGAGAGCAGACTCAGCATCCCTTCCGGAGCAAAGACTGAACGCATGAAGGGCGGAGGAGTCGTAATATTCCGCGCGGCATAAATGTGTCGGGACGGATGAGTTTGAAACTAACATTTGACAAGAATTTGCCGACGGGGTAATATATGCTCTGTTTTGCGTAAATGGTGGGTTGGCCGAGTAGGTCGAAGGCGCTCGCCTGCTAAGTGAGTATAGGGG
>CALGGR010000007.1 GCA_937915755.1 uncultured Fretibacterium sp.
AGAATTATATCACATTTAACTTAACTTAGCGCAATTCATCTCCCACCTAAAGAGGGGGGAGCCTTCTTGCGCGTTATGGTAAAATTTATTAAATATCTGCCCAATAATGAGAATGATCAATCAGCACCCCTTCTTTTTTTGGGAACATAGATTCATGACAGACAGAAAGGATAAACATTCATTATGCAGTACGCGTTGGCATTATTAGCATTCATTGCCGGCTCAGGGTTGACCTATGCGGTACTAAGACTGTGGGACAACTCCAAAATGAACGGCGTGAAAAGACAAATCTCAGCAATGCTCAAGGAAGCCGAAGAAAATTCCGAGCGCATCAGGCAGTCTCAAATCGCAGAGACACGCGAAGAAGTGAACCGAATGCGTCAGGAAGCTCAGAGAGACATCAAGGAACGCCGTCTCGAAATTCAGCGGACAGAGCGAAAGTTAGAGCAGAAAGAGGACAACCTCGACAAGAAAATCGAACGGGCTTCACGAAAAGAAGATGAGCTAAAATCAAGGCAGGAAGACCTCGAAAAGCGCCGCGCCGACCTCGAAGCAGCAATTCAGCAGCAGGAGACGAAGCTGCAGGAAATCGCGGCCATGTCCAGAGAAGAAGCTCAGGAAATCCTCATCCAAAGAACCGAAGCAGACGCAAAGCACATTCTCGGCCTAAAGATGAAAGAGCTTGACGAGCAGTTCCAGAGAGAAGCCGAAAGGAAATCCCGCGACATTATCATCGGGGCAATGCAGAGGTGCGCGGTTGAATCGGCAGGCGAAAGCAGCATCAGCGTCGTTCCGCTTCCGTCAGAAGAAATGAAAGGCCGCATAATTGGCCGAGAGGGACGAAATATCCGAACGTTCGAGAGCCTGACAGGAGTTGACCTCATCATTGACGACACCCCCGAAGCAGTAACACTTTCCAGCTTTGACCCAATAAGACGTGAAATTGCCCGCCGAGCTATGGAACGTCTTGTTGTTGACGGACGCATTCACCCCGCACGAATTGAGGAACTTATCGAGAAAGCCGCCCGCGATATTGACGACGAGATGATAAGCGAGGGCGAGAACGTAATCCTCGAACTAGGCATCAAGAACATGAACAACGAGCTAGTCCGAACGATAGGACAGTTGAAATTCCGCTTCAGCTACGGTCAGAACGTACTCTCTCACAGCATGGAAGTCGCCCAGATTGCCGGGATAATCGCCGCAGAGCTTGGGGTTGACGAGGAAATTGCGAGAAGAGGCGGACTTCTTCACGACATTGGAAAGGCAATAGACCGTCAGACGGAAGGCCCGCACGCAGAAATCGGCGCGGACTTGGCACGGAGGCTCGGTGAACGCCCCGAAATCGTGAGCTGTATCGCCTGCCATCATGACAGCCTGGAAGTAAGCTCAATATACGAGGTCATAGTGTCCATAGCTGATGCAATAAGCGCAGCAAGACCGGGCGCGAGACGTGAGAGCCTTGACGCGTACATTAAGAGGCTTGAGAAACTTGAGGAGATCGCTCAGGGTTTCGAGGGCGTAACGAAGGCTTACGCTATGCAGGCTGGACGTGAGGTTCGCGTGGTACTCAATGCTGAAAGGACGGACGACGGTGCTGTCCACAAACTTGCGTTCGACATAGCGAGAAGGGTTGAGGCCGAGCTGAAATATCCCGGTCAAATCAAAGTCAGCGTATCACGTGAGACAAAAGCATCGGAGTTCGCGAAATGAGGATACTATTCTCCGGCGACGTAGCTTGGAACACGGGGCGTAAGGCTCTTGCAACTGCGCTCCCCGTAATAAAACGCGAACATGGCCCTTTCGACTTCATACTCGTGAACTGCGAGAACGCAGCGCATGGCAAAGGAATGACCGACAGAATATTCGACGAGTTCATTTCTCTCGGTGTTGACGCGATGACTTCTGGTAATCACATTTGGGACAAGCCCGCGTTTCTGCCGCTTCTTGATTCTGAGACGAGGGTATTCAGGCCTGCGAATTACCCGGCTTCATGTCCCGGCCGTGGTCATGGGATAATCGAGCGAAAGGGGAAGAGGCTCGGCATTCTCAACATTGAAGGTCAAGTATTCCTGCCGCCGATAGATTCGCCGTTCCTTTGCGCTGACAGGATCATCGAGGAATTGAGGGCTGAGGGCGGAGATAGGCTTCCGATATTTGTTGACTTCCACGCTGAGGCAACGAGCGAGAAACAGGCTATGGGATACTATCTTGACGGTCGAGTAAGCGCGGTTGTCGGGACACACACGCATGTTCAGACGGCTGACGAGAGGATTTTCCCGAAAGGTACGGCCTACATCTCCGATGCTGGAATGACGGGAGGTCATATGGGAATACTGGGCGTTAAGTACGAGTCAGTGATGCCGAAGTTCATTGACAGTCTTCCCTGCAAGTTCGAGGCAAGCGAGGATGGCGCGGCGTTCAACGGGGTAATAATTGACGTTGACGATGACACTGGACTCGCTGTAGGGATTGAGAGGGTTCAGGTTGACACAGAGAATTTGACGTAGAAGGCAGAAGGGGTGTTTTCTTCAAAGGCAGAAGATGAATCCTTCCTTGCGTTGATTGCGGGGAAGGATTTTGCTTTTCAGCGAGTTATAATAAAATATCATAAAGGAGATTGTCACAATGGAGATAGCAAAAATATCAAGCAAAGGACAGATAACAATTCCGATTTCGGTGCGAAGCGCGTTGAAGTTGAGGGCAGGGGACAAGGTCGTAATACAAGAGGAAAACGGAAGATACTACTTTGATAATGCCTCGCTGGTTGCTTTTGCAAGAGCGGAAGACGATTTTAAGGGCGCGGCAAAAGAGGCCGGCTTCCAAAACGAAGAAGAAATGCAGAAGTACATGATGGAAGACATACGTCGTGAGGTTCGAGGGTATTAGAGATGCGCGTAATGCTGGACACTAATATTCTGGTTTCAGCTATATTCTTCCCCTCGAAGCAAACCAGAACGCTAGTCGCGGAAATAACAAGGCACCATCATCTTATCCTTTGTGATTACGTTCTGGAAGAATTGAGGCTTGTTGTCAACCGGAAATTCCAGGCAAAGAAACCTGCACTCGAAAAATTCTTTTCATCTCTTCGGTTCGAGTTGATTGACACTCATGAAGATTACGATTACGGAGACATTCCCTCAGTGCGGGATCACAAAGATACCCCGATACTGGCAGCCGCAATTAAGAATGACGCAGATGTTTTCATAACAGGCGACAAAGATTTTCTGGTTCTGAATATAGACAGACCTCAGATAATGAATATGGCCGAATTTCTATACAGGTTCGCTTAATCAACAGCACACAAAAAAGCGGGACTCCCATGCTCGGAAATCCCGCCTATACACACTAGAGCATTACGCCGTTGCTGCTATTGCTTCGGGTTCTTCTTGGGGAACTTCGTCGATGTCGTAGATTTCCATGCACATGTGAACTTCCTTCAAGGCCTCCATAGCCTTAGAAACTGCCTCCGCAACTCTAATACATTTGTCCACAACAGCCGCTCCTTCCGGCCCCTGCTCTCTCATGTACTGCTCGTAGTCGTCCAATGTCTTTACGTCCTCAAGTTTCATTGTTGTTCTTGCCTCCTTATGTAATCATCCCGTTCACGTTTTGCCTTCTCAATCTCACGGCGAGGTGTCTTCTGTGTCGTCTTTCGAAAATGGTGAAGTATCACAAATGTATCACCAAGCCAGCAGAAATACAACACCCTGTTATGTCCCGGCCTGAGTTCCCAAATATCTTCTTCGAGATGCTTCGTTATCTTCTGGGATAGATTAGTCCCGCTAGCCTTGAGCATTTCTAGCTGCGATAGAAACTGTTCATACTGTATGCGGGCATCTTTGTTGTGATTTGAGTTTTTCCACAGTGAGGCGAAAAATTCCCTCACTTCGCTTTCACCCTTTGCATTCTCGTAAAATTCAACCTTGTACACCCTCGCTCACCTCCCTTCATGCAGTGGCGGGGATTGCCTCTTCCTCATTGAGATCGTAGATATCCAGTCCCATCTCCATCTCCTTCAAGCCGTCCATAGCGAAAGTGATAACCTCAACAAGACGGTCAAGCTTCTCCATCTCTGCCTTAGCTTCGGGACTTTTCTCACGCATATACTGCTCGTAGTCAGCCCATGTTCTGACATCTTCATATTTCATTGTTGCCTGTGCCTCCTTACACGCAGTGGCGGGGATTGCCTCTTCCTCATCAAGATCGTAGATGTCCAATCCCATCCCCATCTCCTTCAAGCCGTTCATAGTGAAAGTGATGGCCTCAACAAGACGGTCGAGCTTCTCCATTTCTGCCCTGGCTTCGGGACTTGTCGACTTCGCATACTCCGTAAAATCGTCCCACGTTCTTACGTCCTCATATCTCAACACTCATACCTCCCGGCCATAATTATACACACACAAAAAAGCGGGACCCCCACACTCGGGAATCCCGCCTTTAATTTCAGATATTCGTTGTTACTGCACTTGCGCGACTAGAAGTTGACTGACGTTCTGAAGCGGATGATGTTGTCCTTGTCATCTTCGATATCCATGTCGCTCTTGGCATGTACATAGTTCAGACCCATTGTTGTGGCATCATTGAGCTTGTACTGAACACCAAGACCGAACTCAACCGGCTTATAGTCAACATTGCCCTGCTCCGCCTTGTAGCCGTAGTAGAACAGATGGGTTGCCCACTTCTCATTCCACTCCTGACCAAGTACGACTCTCCAATACTTGAGATCCCAAGCCGTCTGCGATCCGTCCATGAAATTGTCAAGAAGCACCGCACTTTCGCTAGGGAATATTGTGCTTGCTCCCTGAGGAACGAAGAAGCCTCTGTCATACTGGCCGTATTCAAGCCACAGGCTGGTGAACTTGAGCGCTTCCTGCTTCACGTCGATGATTGCTCTCCAATGGTTTGCGTCGTCGATGTACTCGTTGCCGTCCAAGATGCCGTAACCATAATCGTACCAGCCAATACGGCCACCCGCAGGAGTAGTGACATGCTCAGAGTTGATTGCCTGATGGTAGAACGAACCCTTAATCGCGATCGCATCGTTGAAGTTGAAACGGAGACCTGCGAATACTGTCCACAAGTTCTTGAAGTTCACGTCATCAGCCCAGTTATAGGCAGTTGCGCCTCCACCTTTCTTCGTGGGAGGTGTTGATGAGTTGTCGCCGAGGAATGCCTGTCCGCCGATGTCAAATCCGATGTTCTCGGTGAACTGGAAGCTGCCCATTGCGAATAATGTCCATGCCTGCCTGTTGATGCCATGAGGCTCAGCCTGTTCCCACTGATTGGTCGTTGCGTTCCACTTTGCCGAATTGCTGTATGCCTTGAAGTTATCAGGAATTCGGTTAGTGTGTGACGCATAAGCAAGGAAGTTGCCTACACCGAAGTTCTTCTCAAGCGCAAATCCGAGCTCTGACGTGTCGGTAAGCACTGAGTCGCCGCCGGTCCAGCTTCCCGTCGCTGCAACTGAAGGTCTGTAAGCCGTGTCGACATCATAGAGGAAACGACCGACTGTGAGCCTTGTGTCCATGAAGAACGGCATCGTTACATAGTACCTGTCGAAGTACGCGCTGTTGTCTGACGCATTGCCCATCTTGCCGTTGCCATCATTCCTGAGTCTTGCACGGAAGAAGTACTCATCATTCTCACCGAACGTGCGCTCGAAGAACAGACGTGCGTTATCGAACTGGATCTGTCCGTCACCGTTCTTGCTGAGTGCATTGTTAGCGCTCCTGTTGGTGACATCAAGCACTAACGCGCCGTGAATGTGCCATCCGCCGAGCCTGTTCTCAAGAACTGCTACTCTCTCGTCAAGCTCATCAACGCGTACACCGAGTGCCTCAAGCTCATCCTTGAACTCAACGACGAGTCTCTTGAGCATCTCAACGTCCTGCTTGCTTGCTTTGGTCATGTCGACGACTGCGAGTGCTCTTGCGAGTGCTGAAGCCATCTCATACCTTGTTGTCTGCTGCTTGCCCTTGTAGAGGCCATCGGGATAACCCGAAAGGATTCCGTGAGCTGCGAGCTGACCGATCGCGTCATATGCCCAGTGGTTCATCGGCACATCCATGAACGGATTTGTCGCTGACATCGCCGGGGCTGCAAGTGCTGCTACTGCTACAATAGCTACTAATGCTGCTATCTTTTTCATTACGAATAACCCCCTTATGAAATTGTCAATGCACTTTATCGTCTTACGCACTCAGTCTTTGATGATAGCCCTGAGCCTGCGGGGGTTCGGAAAGTTGCCTTGTTTCCTTTCTGTACCTCTTTGCAGTTTACAGAGGCTAGTACGTCCGACCTCCTGCGTTCCCGCGTTTCTGTTCTTCCTTAATGGCCTGTCGGGGATTGCTGCACCTCGCTATCTTGCCGTCTGGTTTTTGAACAGTGCGTCGGTTTGACGATTTCCTACTAGGTATTTCCCGTAGGACGGTGCATATATTACCGCAACGTTTCGGAATTGGCTATACGTAATTTTACGGATAAATTTTGGCAGTAATTGTTGCAAGGGTTTACGCGTAGATTATGCAGGGTTCGCTGTAGGAGGTGAGGGAGTCGTCGTGAGTGAGGAAGAGCATGTTTTCGGATTTTGCCTGAGAGATCAGGATGCGGTCGAAGGGGTCTTTGTGTGGGGGAGCATCGTCGGGGCGTGAGAGGGTTTCGAGGGTGTATATGTGTTTGGGTCTTAACGTGAGACAGTGAAAATCCGCGTCAGTACAAAAATATATCAGCTCATCAGGGGCGAGTTTAGTAATCTTGTCGGGGTGCTTGAGTCTTTTAATAGCTGCTTCCCAAATTGAGATTATGCTGTAGTATATCTTGTTATCAGGGTTGTAAAGAACATCTTTTGCTCTCTCAGGAAGTTTTGCATCCCCTGTTAAAGCCCACAGAAGAATATGGGTATCGAGAAGGTATCTCAAGTCAATTCACCCCGAACATTTCCGCGATTTCATCACTCATCATAGTGTCAAAGTCATCAGGAACAATGAATTTCCCTTTTGCTACACCGATGCGTTTTGAAACATCAGGCTGAACATAGCGTTCCATTTTTACTGCCGGAATGCCATGTATGGAGATGACAATATCATCTTCTTGTTCGCTAACGATAAGCCCGACGAGTTCAGGCAGTTTATCCTTAACATCACTCACTTCTACTAGCATAGCCGTGTTTCCTCCCTTTACGTAGGTAGTGTCATTATAATTCACCATAATTATGGGAGGAACGGTAGTTCACACATACATTATGCAGTCTTCGTTATAGAAGGTTAGGGTATCGTCATGGGTGAGGAAGATCATGTTTTCAGCCTTTGCTTGGGCGATGAGTATGCGGTCGAAGGGGTCTTTGTGAGGCGGGGCATCGTCGGGGCGTGAAAGCGTTTCAAGCATTAACACTTGATCGGCCATCAGTGGCAACTCCTGAAAATCAGCGTCATCACACAAGTCCGTTAGTTCCTGCGTTGATAAGTCAGCTATTTTGTCCGGGTGCTTCAGGCGTTTGATGGCTGCCTCCCAGACTGATACGCTGCTGTAGTATATCTTGTTCTTGGGGTCATTGATTATTTCGTCTGCTTTTTCTGGGAATTTCTCGTCTTCGGTAACTGACCACAGCAGAATGTGAATATCAAGGAGAATATTCATATTCACTTCACCCCAAACATTTCCGCGATCTCGTCATTCTTGGTGTCCCAGTCGTCAGGTATGATGAATTTCCCTTTTGCCCTGCCTGTCCTGCGCTTGAGAGGTTCTGCGTAGTAGTCGGTGATCTTTGCGACTGGCATACCGCGCTTTGTGATTATTACCTGACGCTCATCACCGAATGATATTTTCCCGACAAGCTCAGAAAGTTTCTCTCGTGCTTCTTCTATGTCTATACGCATAGATATTTCCTCCTTGTGTATATGGTGATGTCATTATAATTCACCATAATTATGGGAGGGAGAGTATTTCACACATACATTATGCAGTCTTCGTTGTAGAAGGTTAGGGTATCGTCATGGGTGAGGAAGATCATGTTTTCAGCCTTTGCTT
>CALGGR010000008.1 GCA_937915755.1 uncultured Fretibacterium sp.
GTATCTTACACAACATAATACACAGGTGCAGCCGTTGCTATCAGAAGACAGGCGGATTTACGAGGTGTTAGGTAAATTGTCGTACGTAAAAAAATCTTACATCTAAGCGAAAATACTGGCTGATTAGTAATTGCAAGGGTTTACAAAATAAAAGTTTGATACGGGCTATGACTGACCCAGAAGCGTAAAAAATGCGTAACGGTTGACTATGTAATTACTGCAAGCTAAGTTATTGCAGGGTTTTATAAAAGTTTGATACGGGCTATGACTGACCCAGATGTAGGTTAAATGACTGACCCAGCAAGTTGACAATGGGAGATAAAGCAGGATAGCAGCGGAATTTATGAGTAATAATACGATGAATAATATAATAATGCAGAAAGTGAGGAGAAATAAAAGAATGAAAACGTTATCTGAAATAGAAATACAGGATTTACTTCCAGAAAATTTATTGCTTGATAAGAACATCAGGGACATATGCGAAGCGTTGAATCCAGAGTTGAAACTAGTAACCGGTTCAGCTCGTGAAGCGTTAATAATGCCGCGTATAGACGAACTTGACGAGAGAATAATAGACATGCTTGCATGGCAGTATCACGTAGATTTTTATGAACTTGCGGACAGTCTTGAAGTGAAACGTAGATTAGTAAAAGATTCGTTGAAGTGGCACATGAAGAAGGGTACACGTTGGGCGATAATTCATGCGTTGGAGATGTTAGGGATTGAGGCAGAATATACGAACTGGTACGAATTCGGAGGAGATCCTTACACTTTCAAGATAGACGCGTCAGTGCAGCCAGAATATTACGAACACGCAGACCATGAGCAATTAATAGAGAATATATACAAAGCAGTCAACGAGTCAAAAGCAGCACGGAGCACAATGGTACAGCTGAATACGAATATTCATGCAGAAGACGAATTGATAATAAAATACGGAATAGCGAACGGGTTATCAGGTTATCAGCATATTTATATCAACGCTCCGGATAATGAGATATTGCCTATTACATACGGAACAGCGCAAGGTCTAACAGGACATGCGATAATATTACCGAATAGCCCCGAAGTAGAATTTGAGACAAGAATTTATCAGGGAATAATAACGACTCTGTTCAGTATGTTCAACGTGAAAGTGGGGAATTTAGAGCCTGAGCTTGAACATGAAAGTAAAATATATTATGCCTGTGCTCACAGTGTATCAGGGACTCAGAGAGTAAATATCGAGATTGACCGGCCGGAATTTGACGATACAGGTATAGCGGTGAGGCTAATAGAAAATGATTCGTATTTGCTGAGAGTGAAAGCGAATAATTACCCGTATGAGAGGATGTGCCAGGACGTATGGGAAGTAACAGGAGAGCCTGAAAAAGAGATAGAGGATAATATAAAATTTCAAACGTTGAGTATAATAACAGGTAATTTAATAATCAGATCGGAGAGTGATTAAATAAATGGCTGAAGGAATGAGATTAACATATGCAGGAAGAAATTTATTAGCACGAGCAATAACAGGACAGCAGTTAATTTTCACGAGGGCATTTGCGGGCGACGGAGTATTAACGAATCAGAATATTAGCGAAATGACAAATTTAATATCTCCAAAAAGAGAGTTGCCAATACAGTCTATAGAAATTCCCGAAGGTGTTGGAGTAGCCGAGATAATCTTAGAAATGAACAATGCGGATCTTTCACAGGGATTTTTCTTAAGGGAATACGGATTATTTGCGCAAGACCCAGATACAGAAGAAGAAGTTTTATATTCATACAGGAATGCAGGAAACGAAGCGAGTTATTTACCTGGTTCGAACGGAGCCGACACAGTGCAGTTTACTTTGTCGTTAATGACGATAATAGATCAGGCTGAAAATGTAACGGCACAGATAACGAGTACGAACTCCTACGTAACGAATTCGAGATTAGAGTCAAGGGTAGCAAGTTTATTCGAAGACCCTGATACGATAAATTATTTCTGGACACATAAGACTGGAGATGTTCAGAAATTACGACCTGCAACGGTTCAGACAGTGAAAGATTTGTTAATCGGCAATTACGACTTCCAGAATTTGAACTCAAGGCTTGAGATAATCGAGGACGCAATGAGTCAGGTATTACTCCAGTTTGAAGATATAGATTTATATCCTGATTATATGAATTTCATAGTCGAGAATTTCAATAACACGAATCAAATAGATACGTTCAAGTCCAGAGTAACGTCAATAGTAGCCGGTGATGACAGCATTGACGTGGAAGATATAACCGGAATGTTGCCGTTGAGCTGGTACATGATTTCAGACGGAAATAACTCGGAGCTTGTGCAGATCAAGACAATCAACCGCGAGAACGGAGTAAATCGTATAATTCTGATGGAAGACATAGAGAACTCGTACAATGTATCAGTGACTCAGATATACAGAACCAGTGCATTAATCAAATCAGGTTATGCGCGCGGAGCAGTAGCCGAGAAATTAGACTCATGGATACCCAATATAAATTGGAGCGGGCGATTAGGGAATACGGAATTTGAAGTAAATGCAGAAGTCAGTACATCGAATTATAATCAGTTTGATTTTAGCGGTCAGACTAATTTCACGAGTTCAGGATATTTCTGTATAGGCCAGGATACAGAAGTACATGCGACAACACTGGAAGAGATTGAATAAAAAAAGGAGTGAGACATAAATGGGAGTGGCAACCAGGAAATTTAACCGGCACATCAAGAGTTTAATGCATTTTGATTATCCGTATTATGACGAACCCGGTGATGGAATGCGCGACGAAATAGGAGTATTAAACTGGACTAACGAAGGTAATGCAATATTTGTAGGTGCAGAAGTTCCAGCAGCTCAGATAGTAGCAGGTACGCCTAAATTTGGCTATAGATGTTTGCAGACCAGTGCAGCGAGTGATTATCTAGAGGCACCTGTAACAGGGAATTATTTAGATATAAAATCAGCCAAGAGTTACGAAATAGAATTTTTTATCAGGAAGACCAACGCCTCAGCCGGTAACATAGTGAATTTATTAGATTCGAATGATACGAGTCTTTTTACAGTGAGCACGGACGCAAGTAATAATATACTAGTAACGAGTTCAGCTATGAGCATAGCGGGAACGTCAAGCACAGCCTTAACGTTAAGTACATGGACACATGTCCGAGTAAGAATAAATCAGGGTGCAGCGTATATATTTATCAACGGAGTATCAGCTTATTCAGGAACTTGCAGTCTATCAGTCAGTGATGTAGCGAAGATTCGTTTAGGCGGATTTATAGGTCAACTTGACGAGTTCATGATAAGGAATGCAGTCTCAAACGATAATGTTCCAGAAGTTCCATATAAGGGACATATAGACCTGTATGGAATGGGCGGTAATGGAAGACAAGGGCGTTTAATTCTGAATATCAACGGGACTAACAAGCTGAACTCAGTATATAATGTTGCAAGCGTTATAAGTTCTTCGAAGTTCACGATAACAGGCTTTAATGTCTCAGACGGCATACACGGCTCTATTGAAGTCGGAGATGAGCTAATGCTGTTGAAGAGGCAGGCTAATAGAGAGGCTATTACAGGGACGGATACGGGTTTATATGCATTCAGGAAGATAATAGACATAACAGGGACAACGATAACGCTGAACAGTCCGATAACAGAATTCACGTTTGAACAGAATGACACTTATAACTTGTATGCATGCCTTGTGCCTAATTACACGAGTGTAAATATAGCGTCCGGTGTAACAGTAATTCCTAGTGGTACAGTTTTCCCTATAGTATTCAGGAGTCAGGGCGATGTAACGATAAACGGGAATTTATTATCATCAGGTTATAGCGATGTAAGAAATGACATTTTTCAAATGACTCATAATCACTTGCCAGAACGTTTTATTATGGGCAGTGGAGGCGGAGTAATAATCCTGAGTGAGGGTACAGTAACAATCAGCGACAGTGCACGACTCGGAGCGTCATGGTCAGGTTCAGGGACATATGGAACAGGAGGCCCGTCAACTTCTCCGTATGTAGGAGGCAACGCAGGTTCAGGCTACGGTGGAGGTGGTTCATCGTACCCGTATGGTTCAAGTCAGAGAGGTTCAGGAGGAGCAGGCGGAGTCGGTTATGGTGGTGAGTGCTATCACTATGGAAACAATAGCGGGCGAAACGGAGGGCGGCCGGGTAGTTATGTGAGACCAGATATCTCATGGTTCCCGCAGGGTTCTAACCCAGCGAAGCGTGGTAATAGTGCCCCCCTTTGTATTGATTGGTGTGTTCCCTTAGCTAATAGCGGAGCTAATGTAATGATAATCTGCCGTCAGCTGAGTGCGTCAATGGATGCAATATCAACCGGAGGCAGTGGGGGGAAATATACGACAAGCGGGGGCGGAGCCATATCAACCGGGGCAGGCACAGGAATGTGTTATTTAGCATACGAGGAGGCAATATAAACGATGGCGAACATATTAACGAGTTACCCGATAAGATATACGCAGGATGAAGTAAATGCAGCAGCGTATGGAGTAATAACGAGCAATGAAGGCAATTATTTAGATTTAACGCAGGCGGATGTAGTAACAGGAATAGAATTTACAACAGACCCAGACCCGTTGCCGATGTCCGTGGTGAAATGCAATATAGTATTCAACAAGGGCGGAAACTGGTTTATATTAGATGCTAACGGAGATGCTGAGGACGTAGAGACTCAGGAGCTGAGTGCAGAGTCGATATTTGAAGAGGGTAACAGTATAGAAGATTTGACGGCCTTAACGAATATTGACGCGTTCAAGAACAGCACGATAAGATTTGCGTTAGCGTTATGGACATCAGACCCCGACAATGTAAAGCCGAAAGTAAAATTTAAAGTGAACTGCAAGACATTAGTGCAGCAGTTGAGTCAGACAGTAACGAGTCCCGAATATGAATACGATGATTTAATAGTAATAACAGGGATAGAGACGGATAATCAGGTAAGTGGAGGAGGCTCAATAGTTTTACAGGGGCGATATTATGATTATCAGAGTGGAACGCCTGGTTATACAGAATGGTCAAATTTATCTGAATTAATCGGAGCAATAACGAATAAGTATCAATTTAAAGCAGTAACGACAGCGACGACGATCAACGTATCTCAAAGTATATTAAATAATATTCGAGTGAGATATAACGAAGGTGGAATAATAGCCGCGAGTGGTGGAGTGAATGAGATCATAACAGTAACGCGAGACTGGCGTGTAGATTTGCGACATTGCCGAGTCGTGGTGAGACATGCGAAGTTAAACGGGAGCAGCATAAAATGTTATGTAACATTCAGGGCGAAGAGCACAAAAGTAACAGGCGAACAATTAGGTGTCGGGACTGGACTGCGTCAAACGTTAAATTTAGAGCATACGACTGGTATAAAACTGGATACAGTAAGAATATACGTCAACGGGAAAGCAGTAACTATGAATTATGATGTGAACTGTCAGACAGGGCGAGTAGTGCTAGAGGCCGACGCAGGAGCAGTAATAACGTGTGATTATGAGTATGGCTGGGAGGCCGAAGAATGGACAGAGTTAGCATTAGATTACACGGAAGAATATGAAGGGTATGATCAGAGTGTATATAGAATAACGCTGCCTGAGAATGCGACAACAGCAGTAAAGAGTATAGCTGGAATAAAGATAGCGTTACAAACGAGTCGAGGGACGCAACGCGAGGGGAATTTAGGGCTAGGAGACGGAACGCCAGCGCAGTATAAATTACAATATCCGATAAGGGGAGGGCGCTATACGTTATATAAAAACGGGGTTGAGGTAACGGATAGCGATAATTATGTGAAGATAGACCGAGAAGATGCGAGATATATCACAGTAACGACGAATAACGGGGAGCATGTAAGTATAGAATACGAGTATGAAAGTGAACCGTGTATAGTGTATGAAGTGAGTGGAATATTTAGCAGGTAAGAGTTGACAAAAAAGGAGGAGAGCGTATAATGAGCGACAAGATGATGATGAAAGCTGCAATGATCCCCCGTGTTCATGACGGGACTGTCAATAGTTTTGTGTAATTAAATTTTTACTCTGTCAGTTCCAAAAAGAATGGCGAACTGATTCAACTCTAATCCACAGTTCCGTATGGGCATAGTCCATTTTTTAGACGCTTTCTGGATTGCCAAATACATGATCTTGAATATCGCCTCGTCATCTGGGAATGCTGCTCTGTTTTTGGTAACTTTCCTATTCTATTGCGTTGGTCGTGTATATTACTCGCCTTATATCTTCTGGATAGGCAAAAAATTCATTTAGGTCGTCCCAGTGAGCTTCTCCAGTGCTTTCGTTCAATGCTGTATATTTCTGTTTGAGGTCATGACAAACTGCCTTTAAATCTTTATAGCTGACGTATTTTGTACTGTTCCGAACCATGTGGACTATGCAAAGTGCCAAATACAGAGCTTTATTCTCATATGCTGTCTAAAGGACGGGTTCGCCAACTCCTGACATCTTCATGAACTGCATCTGTTACCTTACTTATTAACTCGGGAGATACTTCAACACCATAAATTTCATTCAAATGCGATTGAATATCCCTGTTGGTCATTCCTCGTGAATATAACGAAATTATCTGGGGGCAGCCTCTTGGAATACTTAACTGTCTTTTGAGAATATTTGAATATTTTTTATAGCCCAGATGCTCGTCCATTTCTGTTTCCAGAATTCTATTCATGTTAAGCCCATTATATCCGAAAAGCTCTTCCTGTGTCTTTCCAGATAAATCCAGTTTAGAAACTATTTGCTCGATAATAGCTTCCTTGGGTTCAAGTTCGTGCTTCTTGGTCATTACTATTTAGTCCTCCGTTTTTATAGTTTTTCCCATTTACACAAACTATTTTATAATCCCAAAGGATAGGCAGTAGTTGCATGACCTAAACCAACCCTTGGCATCTCTATCTGTTATTTGTGAAAGTGCATAACCGGCTTCTCGAAATATTTCTGCTTCTTCTTTAACTTTGTGCCCTCGTAATATTGCTTTCACTTTTGACCATAGATAAAATTTCTGTTACTCCAGCAACTTTATGACAAGATAAATTATCAAGAATTACTATATCTTCTTTCTTGAGCACAGGGCATAAACTTTCCCTCAGCCACGTAACAAATAATTCTCCGTTTAATGTTCCTTTAAACATTAGGCTTGAGACTGAACCGCTTACTCTCAAGGCACTTATCATACTTACTACTTTCCATTTAGTATCGGGTACATAATCATATATTCTTTGATCTGGCAGACTACGTCCGTATCTACGTGTCATACTTGTCGAAAATCCACTTTCATCTATGAACACAAGATGATTTATGTCCCATTCTCTACTCGTTCACGAATAAGCGTACGATTGCTTCGCTAAGTTTTCTCTTCGCTCCAGGTATTGGTAAAGCTTCATACTTCCCTGTTTCTTTATATCTTTTTAGTATTGTATATATCCACCTCTGACTCACTTGTAAATGGGAAGCTATATCTTTTACACTATGTTCTGCTACTTTTCCACTAATAACTCTCACACGTAAATCATTGGAAAACGCTTTCATGAATATATTTTACATCTTTGCTTGTATCATTGAAAATTGCTCTATTATATCTCTGTGAAATTCTTATCCATGTTTCATAATCCTGATGAGCTTTCATTTGTTCGTCAAAGCCTCCGATAGATTC
>CALGGR010000009.1 GCA_937915755.1 uncultured Fretibacterium sp.
TTCCGATCTGCCGCTACCCGCCGTTTCTTCTCATGGTGTGAGCAGAAAAACATTTTCCCGAATGTGGCCGTCGGCGTAAAAGCTCCAAGGCAGGAAAGAGGACACAGGAGAGACTTCCTCGGCGCAAAGCAGTTGAAATTGGTGTTGAGCACAATAGAACTTGAAACCCTGGAAGGCAAAAAGAACTACGCCATAATAGCTTTAATGAGTGTCGGTGGGTTAAGGACTATAGAGGTGAGCCGTGCTAATGTTGAAGATATAAGGATATTAGGAGACTTCACGGTTCTTTATGTCTAGGGCAAAGGCAGAAAGGACAGAAGGGAGTTTGTGAAGCTGCCAGAACCGGTGTTGAAGGCGATCAATGAGTACTTGAGAGCAAGAGCTTACTGTGCGGAGCGCCCAAGCGGTGGGGACGCTCTGTTCGTCAGCACAAGCAACCGCCACAAGAACGGCCGCCTGACCACTCGGACAATATCAGGGATCGCTAAGCGGGCTACGAGGAAAGCCGGCTTTGACTCGCCACGCCTTAGTGCTCACAGTTTGCGGCATTCCGCTGTTACGCTCTCATTATTGGCTGGTGCTGACCTGGCTGATGTTCAAGCCTTTGCTCGACATACCAACATTACTACAACGCAGATATATTCTCACACGGTGGACAGGATAAACAGTTCATGTGAGAATATAATTAGTGATGCTATATTCTTGTATCCACAGAGAAAGGAGATAAAACAGAATGGCAGCAAGAATAAGCATTTATCTACCCAATGAGACTGACCGCGATATGAAGCTATTGGCCAGGCATGAGAACATAAAAATGTCGGAACTCGTTAAGCGGGCGCTGAAACTGTATATCGACAACAAAGCGGCTGAGTTGGAGTTTGCGAAAAAGCAGGAACAGGAACGGGAAGAATTCGACCGTCAGCGTAATGTAATGTAACTTTCTGTTATTGGTGATCTGCTAAAACATCACGTACCGAACCTTCCTATAAGGGATTGAAGCCTTCGCTCTATTAACCGAAAGAATTATCAGCCTATTAAAGAACCTTTCTATAAAAAGTGTGGTAGTATATCTAAATTTTTACAGAAAGGAACGTGTTCACATGGAAGAACTCACACCAGGTCAGAACGGCCTGCCGCCAAAGAAAAAGACCTATTCCCCTGAAGAGAAGGCGACTCTTGTTGCCAAAGCGGCAGAGGTTGGAGTCCAAGCTGTGGCTAAGGCTTACGGCTTTACGTGGCAGACTCTCTCGTCTTGGAAGAGATATTACGAGCCGATCATCATTCAATCACCGTCAGGGCAAGAAATAACACCGAAAGAGATAAAGGCTAAAATCAGCGCTGCTAATAAGGGCGGAGTTGTTGATAAGATTTACGTCAGAGCTGACGAAGGGAAAGCCTATTGGGTTAAAGGTGAAGAGACTGGGGAAGTTGAGCTGTGGTGATAGGTGAATTTTAAAAGATTTATCAGGAGGAAATTTTCATGACACTTCAGCAATTACGCTATTTTTGCACTATAGCAAAAGAGCTGAATTTTCATAGGGCCGCAGATATTCACCATATAGCTCAACCCTCACTGAGCATCTCAATCGCAAAACTTGAGGACGAATTAGGCTTCTGCTTATTCGAGCGCAAGGGAAGGCATGTTGAGTTGACAAAATATGGGAGATTTTACTCGGAACAAATAACTCCAATCCTTGAACAACTCGAATTTATCACGCACAAAGCACAAATTCTCGCAGAAAGTAATACAGGACATATTGATATAGCTTATAACGTACCTTTCGGAAGAAAGTTAGTCCCGCAAATGGTGAGGGAATTTCTCGACATGCCAGAGAATCATGAATGTACATTCCACTTTCACCAAAACTCTTCGCCGTTAATTATGGAAGGCTTAAAATTAGGACGTTACGATGTGGGAATATGCACTAGTGAGCCGATATTACCCGAAATTAATTATATACCACTGAAAAAGCAAGAACTAGTCGCAATCGTACCTAAAGAGCACAAACTTGCAGGACGAGAGAGCATAAGCCTAAGCGAACTTGTAGAGTATCCTTATGTCGATTACGCTGACTACGTAGGTCTAAGGCCTACAATTCATAGGATTCTTGAAGAAGAAGGATTACATCCACAAATTACGGCAAAAGCTCCGGATGAAGAGAGTATTGCGGGATTAGTGTCAGAGGGCTTTGGAGTATCTTTTGTCGCGTCGGTGTATTCACTGAAGGATTTTGATGTGGAAATCCTGAAGGTTGAGCACCCTAACTGTTACAGGACTATTTTCATGACCCACGTGAAAGACCACTATCTCACTCCCGCGGTAATGAGATTCATACGTTATGGGATTGAAGCAGAACTTAAGAAAATACGCGCTCTTCAACATTAACCAACTGCTTGTTTATTAAAACAGGGCAAAAGCATTCAGCATTGCCTTCGATACTGAACAATTTGTTCCTCTAAAATTTTTGAACATAACCAGTAAAATTATGTTTGCAATATAAATTCTTTATGAATAAAATTATCATGCTTGATAATTTCATATTTTAGGAGGCTAATAGTATGCAGATTGATATTAACAGCAGACTCATTGCACTTATCGGTACACCTCTGAGTCAGTCATTCGGCGCAAGAATGCAAAACTCAGCATATCAAGCGGCAGGATTTAACATGGTTTACTGCTACTGCGAGGCAGACAGCACTCACCTCAAGGAAATCATCGACGGCATACGCTACATGCCCACGTTTTTGGGTTGCGCTGTAACGAAGCCCAACAAGGTCGAAGTCATGCAGTACCTCGATGATTACGATCCTCTCTGCAAGAAAATGGGCAGCTCCAACACAGTCGTCAAAACGTCCGAAGGTAAACTTGTCGGCTACAACACTGATGGCTATGGCGCCCTAAGGGACATACTTGAACACGGCTGTATAATCAAGGACAAAGTTATGTTTTCGTTCGGAGCAGGCGGAACAGCCAGAAGCGTTTGTCTCGAACTCGCTGAAGCAGGCGCAAGGAAAATATACATGTCATCGCGCTCAGAAATGTGCGAGACACTTGCCAACGAAATAAACGGGTTCTATCCTGGCATTTGCGTCCCTGTAAGAGCCGCTGATGAAGCGGGAATTGCTAAAGCTCTCGACGAAACAGACATCATTCTCAATCTTTCAGGACTCGGAATGCGTGGCAAAGAGGAGTATACCTGTGTTGACAAGAGATACCTTAAGCCCTCACATATTTGCTTTGACGCAACATATAATCCTGTAGTTACGCGCTTCCTTAAAGAGGCCTCCGAAGTAGGTTGCAAGACCATAAACGGACTAGGCATGACACTGTATCAGGGTCTTCGTCAGATTCAGCTCTGGACAGGTGGAAAAGCCGTACCGCTGGACGTAATGCGTCAGACAATTATGGACATCGTCGCAGGAAAGTAAGAACCTGTCTTCACAATTAACATAACCTCTGTAACAGAGTATTTATATGT
>CALGGR010000010.1 GCA_937915755.1 uncultured Fretibacterium sp.
TTTTGATCACATGAATAGAACACTATATGGAAATCTGATCTTCGAACTCTCGAAGTCAGGTCGTAGAGGCTACTCACTTCCGAAAAACAACTTCGGTTCCTATGAGATTCCGAAAGAGATCTGTCGTGCAGAAGATGCTGCAGAGCAGAGAGAAACATCAGGCTTCCTCTCACTCATACGTAACGCTTGAAGACGTGAAAAGGCTCATAGAGGAAAACAACGTAAAGCTACAGCAGAAACTCCAAGTCTGAAGTGGGAACAGTATCAGTCGGAGCACCCGCACAGCATGTATAAGGTTATTTTCTACCACGATAAGGACGGTTATGAACCTGTTAATGCCTATATCGAGGAACTATCTGCACGTCAAGATAAAGACAGCCGCATAAAACGCAACAAAATACGCGAGTGCATTAGAGCATTGCAAGAGTACGGGACAAGAGCAGGTGAACCTTACATGAAGCACCTTGACGGCGAAATATGGGAATTACGCCCTCTCAGGGACAGGATTCTTTTTGCGGCGTGGATTGGAGACTCTTTCGTGCTTCTTCACCATTTTGTGAAGAAAACACAGAAAACTCCGCAACGTGAAATAGACAAGGCTAGACGTGAGCTTGAGGATTTCAGGAGGAGGAACTGAACAATGGCTTATGAGAATGGTTACAGACTATGGGATGAAGAATACGAACAAGCACACTGGACTCCCGAAGAACTCGCCGCCAGCAACGCTAGGGTTGCCCGCATCGGCGAAATCATTAACGCTGAACACAACGGCGAGATTTCTCATGATGAGGCAATGATTAGACACCTCATGCTTGACCCGGATTTGCTCGAGGTCATGCTCGATGATGCTTATGGCGATACAGAGCAGGTAAAGCGTGTTCGTACGTGGGGCAGGGAAGCAAAAGTAAGAACTCAGAATCTCGGCTACTGGAAAGACATTGTCGACAACGCTGAAAAGACAGTTGAAGCAGGACAAAATTCTGACGTGATTATCAGACTCGTCAGCGAGGCTCTTAGTATTCTCAAAGCAACGACTCCAGCTGGGACACCAGCCTGATAGCACATCATAAGGAAATAATGGAGGCACACAATGAACGAATTTGAGTTTTTAGTCAGCAGGATTAACGATAAGGCCGAAGCAATAAGCATTCATCGCACAGCTGTATGTTTTGAGCGCAATTTGAATTACTTATTGCTTGATACCAGTTATTATAACGCAATCAAATCTTATCGGAAAGAACATGAAGGCAATATGATTTATGCCCCTTCCGTTATATGGCACTTCAGGGCTGACCCCGAATATGCTGAATCATACATGCGCGCTGTCCTTGAAGACGGCATTGACGAGGAAGTTGACCTCGTCAGCAGGTGGTACAGACTCGCACGCGCTTTAGGTCCGATAAGAAGGCGCATACTAAGGAAGGCATGAGCACACAAGGAGGAACACAAGAATGATAACTGATTACATCGACCACGAAGAAGCGACGATACAGAGCTACATGCGCGACCCGGAGTTCGCGGAATATATGCTGCATTCTGCAATAGCAGAAGGGGACATCGCCGAAGCACAGAAGGTACAGCGCAGAATGCTCGAGGCTTGGAGGAGAATGCAGGATAAACACAGCGTAATCTTCAGGGACATAGCAATACAACTCGAGCCAGCAATGGCATAGAAAGCAAGGAGACATCATGACTAACTGCATCACTCACGATGAAGCTACTATCAGGAGTTTCATAAGAGACCCTGAATATGCATATTATTACCTGCAAGCGGTTATTACGGACGGCGACCCAGATGAAATAGCAGAGGCTCAGGCTTGGTACGACGAGGCCAAAGTAAGAACTCAGGAAGCACGTTACTGGGATTCACTGCTCGGACACGCGCAGAAAACCGCTCAGAACGGCTACAACGTCGAGGCTGTCCTTCATGCTCTCAATGAAGCCATCGGCATTATCAAGGCCGCTGTTCCGGCGGGGGTTTAGCACCTAGAATGCACTCACCGGCTCACCAGAAACATAATTTAGTGGCTCGATTAATATATCTTGCTGACCCGCACGCTCCAGAAT
>CALGGR010000011.1 GCA_937915755.1 uncultured Fretibacterium sp.
TCCCCATTCCTGGCCGAGAATACCATGATGAACCAGTTCTTCATTCATGGCTTGTTCGCCTACCTTTCATTATAATTCATAAGTCCAACATTCTTCTGGCGGTAAGCAATCTTCCCAGAATTGCCGTATACTCCGCTGCGGACCTGAGTCATATCGTATCCTCTGTCAGCAAGAGCTGTAGCCACACGCATTTCACCGCGCATAGCCACGTAGCGCACTACCTTACCCGAGGGAGACTCAAGATCTGCCACATTCTTATTCATAATAGAAGCAAGCTTCTTAGAATAAGCATTAGCGTAAGCAGCGGAGATCTTTCCGTTCTTATTGTATTTGCGAATGTTTCCGTTGAGTTCATTCCGAACAAATTCGTTCATCTCACGCCGAGACTTGTTGTATGTCTCTTTATAGAACTTCTTTTCGTTCTTCTTAACCCATTTCTTATCCATTCGCTCTAATCGTCTTCTGCCAGCAGGTGTAAGCGATCCGTCGTAATTCTGATACCGTCTGACGCCCCACTTCTGGCCGAGAATACCATGATGAGCAAGCTCAGAGGAAGGAACGTATTTCTTAAAGCGGTTTTCATCGCCGACTTCGAATTCATCAAAGCTCATACCATATTCCTCCATCCGTTTAAGAATAGCCTTCGCGAGTTGCTTTTCATAAGCAGGATCTGCATAATTAAAAAACTTAATGGCAGACCGAACATGCTTGGAGTCAGGCATTGGGAACTTCTTCTGCTCAGGTATTCCGTACTTAAGATCAGAATCTTCCCTCATTTTAAAGACCTACTTTATTCCCAATCTTCGTTCCAAAGACGTTCGAGCTTATTCTCCAACTGATTCAGTTCCTGCTGCATCTTGCGATAGTTCGCTTTGCCCTCAGCAGTCTTAGGTCCGCCATTAGCATCCCACTGATCGATATAGCTGCCAAGGTAATCCGCTCTATCAGACGCTTTCTTGTACTGAGCATTATTGGCATAAAGATTCTGCTCGTGAACTTCGTCCATCTTATCTTTCGCGGCCTGCTCTTTCTTCATTGCCGCTTTATACTCAGAAGAATCGGTTCCGTACGTCTTACGTGCTTTAGCAAGCTCGTCCGCAGCTTTGTCATGTTCCAGAAGAGCCTGAGCGTCCTGATAATGCAAAGAATCAGCGCCATATTTCCTCTTCATTTCGGCGGCATAAACTTTATGCTCAGCATTTGTCTTAACATCGGAAACTTTATCCGCTACACGTTCAGCTGCATCAGAGACTTTCTGCCCAGCTTCGGAATTAGCAACTTTATCAGCGGCGGACTTAGCAGCTGAGGAGGCTTTATCTGCAACTCTTTCTGCCGCGTCACTAATCTTAGAAGAAGTGTTCTTCGCTGTTTCAGTTACTTTTTCACTTGCAGACTTAGCAGCTGAGGAGGCTTTATTAAGAAGCTTTTCAGCAGCGGCTTTACCTTTGTCAGCTGCAGAAGATGCTGCACTCTTCGCACTACTTGCTGCATTCGAAACGCTTGTTTTAACATCATTAGCAGCTCTGTTTCTCTGAGTTTCGGCACGTTCGAGTCTGTTCTCAGCGTCGATAGCAGCTTGACGATTTCCAGATTCAGTCGCAGCATCTCTTTCTTTTTCGGCTTTTCTTGCTTCAGTTGCATTTGTCACATAACGACCTGCAGCAGAATTACGAGCAGAATCAGCAACGTTTTTAGCCGTTGTTTTAGCCTTATCGACAGTCTTAGTGACTTTAGCTGCTGCGTTACTAGCCGTTGTTTTAGCCTTATCGGTCGCATTAGAAACAGCAGTTTTAGCTTTTCCCAGATTTTGAAGTGCTTTGACCTCGGCCTGAGTATAGGCATACCGCCATTTATTCTGCCACCAAGCTCTAGCTAAATATTTATGGTTTTTGTTTTGAGCACCTTTCTGGCGACCGCTATTGCCAAAAAGAGCATGCTCGAAATAAGGATCAGGATCTCCTGATCTAATAGCTCTGTATTCCATAGGATAAATTCTCCTTGAAAAGTATATTGTCTAATGGTATTATAAGATACCGGAGGTGAGAAAATGAATTTCTATAAATTACATTGTCCGTCTTGTGGAGCAATGATTGATGTAAACGCCGACATCGACACTTTTTATTGCACTTATTGCGGCACTAAACTTATAGTTTCCGGTCAAGACAAAGACACGCTTGACGCAAAAGTAAGATTGCGAATCGCTGAAAAGAAGCTTGATCTTGAGTACGCCGATAAAGAAAAAGAGCGACACTATAAACTTGAGCAAGACAAACAAAATAGCAAGCACATGCTGGTAGCGGCTATATTCGTGGCTATATTATGTGCAATTTTGCTAATTCTACTCAATTCAGGTTTCTTCTCTTGGCGTAATATGATCAAAATGACTTTCGGCTTCTAATCACTCAAACGCATCCTTGTTAAGCTTATAGGCAACAAACGCGTCCATTAGGGCAGCGACGTTATCGATCTTCTGCTCATGACGTTTCTTCCAAAGCTTCCGGTTTCCGTTCGTATCCTCAAGCGTAATAGCATTACCCATAGCAAATGACATAAGTTCTTCGTCGAAAATCAGAGCCCTGTCTTCAGCTAGCTTCTTAAGCTCCCCAAGAGGAACAGACTCTGTTTTTGCGCCTTGGATGACCTTCTCGATTCCGAACGGTCCATTCTCCGAACTCCAGCGCTCGACAAATGATCTTGCATTGTACGGGTCGAACCCGAAGCATCGCACGTCATATTGCATCTCAGAGATGTGGTTATCGAGATCCTCATAAACCTGCATGAGATCAAGCAGTGAGCCATCCAGAATAATCAAGCTTCCCTCTCTAAGAAACTCCTCATATTTCAGTCTCATGGCCATTGGAAGCTTCTCGAATGTATGAGATGAAATATAGCTTCGTGTCTTTACCCCAAACTTCCCTCCGCCAAGAGGAAACAGAAAAGTAAAGGCACAAAAGTCGTCACCCTGAGAAAGGTCAGCACCCATAGCGCAAGGCATATTCCAATAGTTCTGTCTCTTATGGCATTGTGTTTCTTCGTAAGTGAAGAAGTAAGTGTAGCCCTCCATCGGGATACCAAATCTCTTAGCAAGAATATCATTTCGAGCAGCCGGAACATTTTCAGCTCTTTCAACATCACGCTGATAAGTTTCATAACTCACCGTCTTACCAAGATTCGGATTTGCTTTAAGCCACATCGAAGGGTCATTCACTTCATCCACACTGTCAAGCTTATAGTACCAAATGCTAATCCATGGAGTTCTGTTGACATCTGATTTCAAGATGTCCATGAGCTCCATTTTAATCGTATCGCCAGAACCATTTCGAACCGTGCCTTCTGAACTAATCGCGACAATAAGATAGTCGTCGATTCCACCCTTAGTAGCTCCTTGTTCGATAGCGCCAATCGGATCTTCTCTCAAATCTCCACTAAGCCACTCATCGACTGTCGCGCACTTGACTCGAAGACCCTGAAGTTTGTTAATGCTCATAGGTCTAATCTCAAGAAATGAACCGGTTAAGAAATTCTCGATTCCTTTCTTGGTGCTTGCCAGCTTAACTCTCGTGGCTTTTGATCCTGTTGTATTTTGAAGAGATCCCTCAGTAAGAAACTTAAAGAAAGGACCTCGAGCTCTGGTTATAGCCGTCCTTATCGGAGATAAAATCTCATCAGCTTGTTTCATTGTCGGAGCTGTCGTGATCTGATGAGTAGTTGATGTGTCTACATTCAAGAAGTAATTCTGAATACAGCTACCATACATCGATTTTGCAGCGCCTCGAGCAACGATCAGATACTGTTTATTGGTTAGACGTTTCTTAATGCGTTTTGTAACATAACGTCCGCCACGACCGTCTTCATTCGGTTGCCATATCGTTCTCTCAACGAAATAGTACCATCCGAATATCTGTTCAGCCCATAGCTTAAATGTATCTAAAAGAGTCAGGTCTGACCCATCAGTTAGAGTAAGCTCGTTTTCACAATAAGCGATAAAACCGTCTATTGCTTGATCATCGTAGTAAATTCCCGGGTCGCGAATCAATCCATCAATTCGATTCATCTCCATAGAGATCTCTCGGTTAACAGGAATCTCGCCACGAATTACGGCTTCTCTAAATTGCCCATAATAACGAGGAACGGCTGTGTTTGATAGGCTCACGGACTACCCTTCTTCTTGTATCGTTTCTTTGTGCCCTGATTTTGATTATTGTTCTGGTTATTGTTAGAACTAGAACCACCTTTGTTATATGCATTATTAAGCTGATTGGATGCGATCTTCTGAAAGTCGCCTCCACCAACCGCGGCCATAACCGCCGATTTGCCAAGAGCTACGGCGCCAGGCTTGATGACCTCGGAAACCAGAGTGTTGCCTGATTTCTTAACAGTGTCTTTACCCTTCTTCGACGTAGGGTAATTCTTCTTGAAATTCGATTCCTGCTGAGCCCTGTTGTTAAGCTCGGTTAACTCTTGATAAGTCAGCAGTTCAGGATGTTTCTTAGCCATCTTCATGAGCTTTGCTCTCTTTGCGGCGTCTGCTTTTCTCTTTTCTAAGTCAGCTTTCTCTGCTTCTGCCTGAGCTTTCTTCTTTGCTGCATTGGCTTTAGACTTCTCGACCATAGTGTTATAAGCTTTCTTAACAGACTCGCCGACCTTAGAAGCCGCATATCGAACTCTGCCTGCTTCAGTCAATGTCCCATCCTGGTTCTGATACCGTCTGACGCCCCACTTCTGACCGAGAATACCATGATGAGCCAAATCACCAGACATCGTCAGCCCAGATTCGGTATCGAATGCTCTTGGTTGATAAGCCACTACTCGATACTGCATCGCTATCGTCCTCCTCATCTACAATAAAATTCTCGCTGCTCTCTGCACTATAAAGTCTCCATTCCAGTTCTTTAATCATCTCGTTAATTGCATTAACGTGTCCGGAATTCTGAGGAGGATCAAACATAAGTCTGACCTTAAGTGCGATGTAAGTCTTAACAGCGTTAATATCGGTCTTACTGTCAAAGAAGTCCGACCATGTAGCAGATGCATCTTCGATCATCATCGGCTCGGATGGCCCGACTCCCATTTGGTGTAAGATCATCAAAACAGAGTTGATGTCCATGAGCAGATCTGCATCAAAGAACGTGTACTCCTCTGTAATTCCGAGGAGCTTTTTAATAGAAGTTAGAATCGATTCGCTCATAAGCATCACTCTCCTGTGTTATTTAAAATTTCTCCATAATTATTGCATCTTATTTTTAAATTACTGTTTTAGATAGCCATTCAATTTGTTTGTAATAACAGAATTTACTATACTCTCGCCTGTTGTATATATAGTATTGTGCCTACGATCCAAAGTTTGAATCGGTTTATTGCCATATTTTCCAAGTATTTCTGTCGTTATCTGCTCTTGCAAAGCACTATAGGCTTTAATAGCTTTTGAATAATTTTTGTCCAGTTTCTTATACTCTTCTCTTCCATCGCCAAAATTAATATATGCATCGTAAGCCATACCAATAGCCTGGCTGTTATTTGCTAATTTTAAGAGACTTGGTGTAACATCACCGTTTATTTCTTTAAGATTAAAGTCGTCGAATGGCACGCCACTGTCATACGATAATAAAATATTTTTTTGAACTTTATCTTTGTCATTTTCGAATTCGATTCGATGATTATCAAAAGCTTTTCTAGCATTTTTTAGGTTTTTAAATACTTGACTGTTTTGGACAATAAGCTCATTTATTTTACTATCGGTTTTTTCACTAATAGAGTTGGCAGTAACAGTGTCATGACGATTTTTAACTGCGTTTTTAATGTCTTTGTAGTATCTCTTCTTCCCAGCATCAGTAAGACTGCCATCAGGATTTTGGTACCGTCTGACGCCCCACTTCATTCCAAGAATGCCGTGATGAGCTAACTCGTTTTTTTTTGTTACAGCTCTATAGTCCATTGTTGTCACCTCTTCCAAGGACAAGTGTCGTTGGGTTTTCTTTCTATTAAATTCTGCGGCATCAGATCGAATGACCCGTAGTGAATTGCGTTGTGTGTTCTCTCACCGACACAAATCAGAAACTCCGGATCAAGCAGAATGTCTCTTTGCATGAGAATGTCATCTGCGTCTACCGGATTCATATGGTGTATAATAATTCGGCCATTGATCGGATAGTCTTCCAGTCCGAAGTCACATCCGTTGTCTCTAACGATCACCCGGTTACGGATTCGTCTCCAAAGAGTCGATCTGTAAAAGTTTTGATTCAAATAACGGTCAAATCCGAATGTATCTTCGCCGATAATGCCATCGAGTTTCAAGTAATCGAAACGCTCACGAAGAGTCGGAAGCTTAATTAGTTCACTGTACGATCTCATCAACTTGCTGCCCACTGTAATTTCTAAACGCAGCCATTGCTTCTGCGTAAAGTTCTTCAACATGCTTGGCGGATTTGAGTGCTTCTGTCTTTGCCGTAAGCAATTTGATCTGCTCAGCCATCATTTCTTTCTCCATTCGTTCTTTAGTAGAACCTAATTTAAGATAATGTGTAATAACCTGAGACGATGCCGTGCCATCTCGAAGCTGTTGTTCTGCTAAATCAACGGCAAGAGATATCAGTTGATTCTCTCTTGCTTCCGGAGTACCCGCAGGAGGACTCGGAAAAGTTGTCGACAAAGGCGTCGGGTTTTTGGCTTTTCGCATACTTTTCGCCTCCTTATCTATAGTTTCTATTCGAACTATTATAGTTTTCAAGGAGGCTTAAAGAGATTGTCACTACTTTCCTCCCACTTTTGGTTTCATTCCGTTTCAGTTTTTTACAGGTTTCGGAACGATTTTTGTAAATTTATCATGATTAAAGTTACAGTCACTGGTCCTACATGAGATGATGCAATTGGGATTATAATAAGAGCATTCCGTGCAAGGTCTGTTCTTATTAATCTCTGGAATATCTTTTAACCGTTTAGCAATTCGTTCTCTTGCTCCCGGTTCAATGACCGTTGTGTTATCCGTGTCGAATACAATTGCCATTAGCTGGCTCCTTTGGGAAATATAAGTTTTCGTATTATTCAGAGAGACGTGGGTAACCAGCACGTAAGGAGGGTAAAAGAGGTTAGAAAGACCAGAACACCTTCGAAAGGAGCAAAGAAAGGTAGAGAAACAGAGTCATGTAAGGGAGAATCAATGAAAAAAGAAAACCCACGTCCCTGTGAATAATACGAAAAATGCCGCGAGAAGGAGTCGAACCTTCGATCTTGCGATTATAAGTCGCCTGCTCAAGCCATCTGAGCTGCCACGGCATAGTAAAATATCCAGCAAAAAATTCCGCCGGAGAAATTTGAGAGACAGCCGCGATTTAGAGCCCCTCCGGTCGATTTTGACCCTCCCCCGGTACCTAAATCCAGAGAAAGGGTGGTAGGTAGATCTATTTCTTCCAATAAACGGATCTAAATAAACGATTACGGCCTTAGTTGAGGCTGGCATAGGGTCTATCTCTTGTTTAAAACATTTAAATGAAGAATCAAACAAACTAACAAGCATCATTTGCATTTCTCCTATTAAATTCAAATCCATTTTTATCGATTTAAGAAGCACAGAACGACAAAGATGGGCTTAAAAATGGTATTAAAAACGCCTAAAGCGCATAGAAAACAGGCGTAAAAGGAGCAAATAAAGCGCTTTAATAATAGAAAAAGACCATGCATGAGTGAAAAAGCAAACCATTCAGTGCCTTAACACCCAATTGCATGGTCTTTCCGCACATAAAGTGCTAATCAGGAGGACATATATGGATGAATATTTATGGCAAAATCTAAAACTAGGTGGCTGTGCCTAGTTCCAGATCCCGTCAACTTCTTTAGTCTCCTTTAAGAAGACATTTAGAGGATCATACTTAATAATTTCATCGATTGCACGATCAATTTCAAGTTGATTCTCTTCAACGGACAGACTGTCAGACGTGAAAGCAAATCTCCCGATCATTCGGGTCGCCCTATTACCAGTAAAGTTCTCGTAAGCTTCCCATTCTTCCTGCTCATCGAAATAGCTATAAGGATTGTCTCTGGTTGTGAGAGCCGACATCTTCATTTCTCATTTCCCCCTTTAACTATTTCTATTTTCCAGAACAAACTTATTAACAGTGGATACAGAAATTCCAAGTTGTTCTGCTATTTCCTTCTGTGTATACCCATTGGCGTACATATTCAGAATCGTCCGCTGTCTAGTCGGGGTCAGCGTCGTATTGTAATTGCTTGGCATTGCTCTATCTCTAAGTTTGTCCATGTCCGTGTTGTCTAATATTTCTTTAAGTTTAGTGGGGCTAATAGCTCCAGCCTGAATAGCTTCCCACTCGGCATCGTCTATTTCTATCCGCGCCTTCTTAGCTCCAAATCTAACTCTAGCTTCAGCAAGGGCCTGGGACTTCACCTTTTTCTCCTCTTCCCCGGACATGTTCGGGTTGTCTTGCTTCTTTACTTTGAAAGTATAGTTAGCGGAGAGCTGGGCTTGTCTTTCTCTAGGTGCATTCTGTTTAGCAATAAGTAGATCATTGTTAAGTCTGTTAACTTCGTCCTGATACTTAGCTGCTACTTCTTTATTGTAAGGAATCTCCTCAGTCGAAACCAGTTCTTTTCTTGCTCTATTTGCCAAAGCATAAACTCTGTTCGCATAATTAGCGTAGAGTTGTTCCTGTTGGGTCTGGTAAGGGGAGATCAAGATGTCTGCAGATCCAGTAGTCTCAAGTGCGTTCTGCATCTTAGAGATCTGCTGAGTCTTCATAGTCTCATCTTCTTCGTATCCGATAATATTACCGGTCTTAATCTTTCTTCCGGTCTTCGGATCTTTCTTTACAACACCGTTTTCATCTCTTTCATACTCATAAATGGGTTTATGATAAGATTCTCCAGTGTATTTATAGACTTTCTCACCAGTCAGAACGTTGATTCCGTTCTTCACTTCAATGTCAGAACCATCAGGAGACGAGTAAGCAGGTGTTCTTTTCTCTATATTGTAAGGAGATTTCGCTTTAGAGATGAGAGTCGCTGCTCCACCACCAGCTTTTCCCTGATACTTCTTATAAAGTTCTCCAACACCATTGACTCTAGCGCTCTGTCTCCAGTCAAGATGATGTTTCTCGGCATCAATGATCACCATACTGTGTTTAACAGCTCTGGCAAGTTCAGATTCAGGAGCACCTATAAGAGTCATATCTGTAATCAGATTCGAAATCTTTCCCATTTGATCCTGTTTTCTAAAACCATGAGCAGAATCTACCTTATACAGAGGAGAGTTCTTATCTGTTATTGCAAATTCGTCTGTTGTGAAGTTCTCCAGTTCTTGCAATGGTGATGTCGCTTTAATCTTAGTTCCAACGCCACCACGAGAAATCGGAATCACAAGTGCTGAATCTCCATCAAAGTCAGCTCCGGAAAGTTGAGCCGCTGCTTTCATGTTAATTCCAACCGCATCAGATGCCTGACCGATCAATTCTTTTCCCGGTTTATAGTTATTATTAACTTTAAGCACAGGAATCTCAAATGTTCCGCCATGAGGATGACGAATCAGAACGACCGTATCTCCGGTTTTATAGTTCGGAGCATAGATCTGTCCGTCCGGAATGTCAGGCAACGGAAGAAGCAACCCTTGAGTCTGTCCGGGAAGAGCTGCGGCTTTCAAATGAACAGCAGACGCATCACAATCAGACGCAAAAGATTCAAGATACTTCTTTCTAATCGTCGGATTCGTAATAGCCATAATAGTCTCAAATTCATTGAGCTTATTATCGTAAGTAATGTTCAACTGCTGTTCAATTAAAGGTTTATTCTGTTTCGAAAGGAACTGGGAACTAAGTCTCTTTTTCCACTTCATCCAGTCGCCTTCAGCATTCACAATATTGATTGCCGAAAGATGGTCTTTTCCATCAGATCCGGTATAGAATCTCTGACCACCCTTTTCTTCAGGTTTAATCGCTGCTCCAAAAACGTTGTCTCTGTCTACAACTTTAGTTCCATCGTCAAGCTCTTTTGTTTTAAAAGCTTTAAAGACTTCTTCTTTAGGGAGCCCATCTCTTTTACTTGT
>CALGGR010000012.1 GCA_937915755.1 uncultured Fretibacterium sp.
TTTGCGCATTGATTACCGCACGGCAAGCGTCCCGAACTTTTACCATGCCTTTCGCTCGGTTAATAGCTGATTGGGGCAAATCTGGTTTGTACATCTGGGAATTTTCTCGATAATATAATTCCCCGTCCACAAGCGTATAACTGAAATTACGAACACTCGGATCGGCTGGAATTGTATCTCTCGTATTTTCCTGCGTCTGGATTTCCCGTTCTTCTATCTGGCCTTCGATTTTTCCTAATGCCTCTTGAAGTTGCTCGGCCAAATTTACTCCTTCAATCGGTTCACAGGTCGTTTCGTTTTCGTTACCATAAAGACGGCTGTCCTGTACCATTTTCCCTAAAACCATTTCGGGGTGATTGGCAAAATAATTATTCACTCGGATTCCGTCCTCATTTTCACGGGTATAAATCCAGTCTGCTTGTATATCATCTACTAACTTTTCACGCTTCTGAAGGAAAATAATATCCGCTGTTACTTCCGTTCCGGCATTGCTCTTAAAGGCATTATTTGGAAGTCTCACTGCTCCTAAAAGCTCTGCTCGTTGTGCAAGATAATTACGGACTAAGGGATTTACCTTGTCTAGTGTTCCTTTTGACGTTATGAACGCTACTACTCCGCCCGGCCTTACCTTATCTAAAGTTTTGGCGAAAAAGTAATCATGTATTCTGAAATTTTCCTGATTATATTTGTGTTCTCCGTCAACTACGCTGTAACCTCCAAACGGTACATTTCCGATTGCCACGTCGAAAAAATTATCGGGATATTTCGCTCGTTCATACCCGTCTATCGTTATGTCCGCTTTCTGATAAAGCTGTCTGGCTATTCGTCCCGTTATGCTGTCCAGTTCTACCCCGTAAAGTTTGGATTGATTCATGCTTTCAGGAAGCACACCGAAAAAGTTTCCCGTTCCGCATGACGGTTCTAGAATATTACCCTTTGCAAAACCCATTCTTCCGAGTGCCTCATACATTGAACGGGCTACCATCGGCGAGGTGTAATGTGCATTTAACGTTGAGCCTCGTGCCGCATTGTATTCTTCTTCCGTCAGCAGTTCTTTTAATTCGGCGTATTCCCTTTTCCAGTCTTCATTACGCTCATCAAATGCCTGTGGGATTCCGCCCCAGCCTACATAACGAGATAAAATTTCCTGCTCATCTGATGTCGCAAGACGTTCTTCACTCTCGATTTTTTTCAGAGTTTTTATTGCTTCAACATTATTGTGAAATTTCGTTTTTGCTCCGCCGATTCCTAAGTCATCATCTGTTATTCGATAATTTTGTCGAGGTTGGCTTGGTTTACGTTGTTCGAGCGGATTCGGTCGTAAATCTATAACAGTGTCAATTAAGTTTACTTCTTTGTCGGCTTCTTCTTCTGTGGTCGGCTCTGAAGTTTCTGCATTATCTTGGGTTTCGGTCGTAGTGGATTTATATGTTTGTTCTGTATCTTTAACAGCACTATCAATATTAGGAACAGAAGATATATTTTCTGCTCCTTTAATATTATCCTGCTCCTGTGTTATGTCAAATAAATTTAACTGTATATTAGGTTGGTCGTTACTATTTCTTCCGCCTGCATGTCCAGTCCGTTCATGTGTTGCACCCAACCCATTGGATCGCTTCCTCTGTCCGGCGGCGGATTGTCCCTTTCTAACTGTGTCATCAGTTCGCGCTTCATCACTTTCGCCTGTTCCTGTATCTCCGAACAATGTATCAGAAGATTCTCGCCCAGTTCTAACGCTGTCCGCACTTTCCACTCCTCCAGATATTTCCGCCGCATTCTCCCGTATTTCGTCAACGGCTTGGGCGGCTGTTTCAGTTTCTCCATTTGGTACGGTGTCCAGATGTCCAGAATCTTCACGTATATCATTCCGTCGTTCGCTTCCCTCATCAGACTTCCCTCCGGCAAGTCCTCCTTGTCCGCGTCCGTCAGCTCCGATTCCTGATATATCGTCATATCCTCCTCCAGCTTCGTCTCCAGTTCCGCGAATACTCTCTCCTCTGCCTGATTCAATTCCTCGCTCGTCATGAAGTTTATCGCTGAGGCTGTCTCCGGCACTCTGGCTTCGCTCATTTTCAAGTTTCCTCCTGTCATGATTCGTTCTTACTACTTGTTCTACGTTATCAAGAACCTGACGAGAAAATCTGCTCGTTATCGTTCCAAGACGCATTGCCGTATTTCCGTCAAGTTCCGAAATATTTTCAAAGCTAAAATCTTCTTTGCATATTTCAAGACCGCAACGTATTCTTAAATAATACTCCACGCTGTTGCTCAATAAATCCGTGAGTTTCTGGCGGTCTTCCTTAGTATTCGCTCTCGAATATAACGGGTCGCCGTTTTTCTCAAGATTTTTCGCAAAATCACGGGCTATTCCGGCTATCTGTACTCCGAGACTTCCTGATACTCCATATGCCTGACTTAATCGGGCTGATACATCTTGCAAATCTTCAGGCTCAATCTTCCATACATAAGGCGGTTCATCAAATTCATGTCCGAAGCCCGGACGAGTGTCCGTTATGTCGAATACATGTCTTGCGCTCTTACCGTCGGGACTTAAAAGCCGGACACTTTTTGTTCCACGATTAACCCAGCGGCTAAAATGCTTGTTCCATAAATCTATGTCTGCACATGCCGTTGCGTTCGGTCGCTGGTCGTAGATTAAAAGCTGGTCTCGGAAGTCGTATTTATGATTTCTCGCCGCACATGTCAAAAATTCTGACCAGTTATTTCCGTCAGTCCTTACCCGTTGGCTTACTTCATAAAATCTGCGCCTCGCTTCCTCAAGAGCTGTTTCCTTCGCCATTTTTTCCGCTCCTAACGCCTCAAACCGTGATGTCGGTCTTCCTGTATGCTGATTTTTGCTTTCTCGTCCCCTGTGCCGTAAGATATTTTTA
>CALGGR010000013.1 GCA_937915755.1 uncultured Fretibacterium sp.
AGGAAAGGCAAATGGAGAAACACTCTGGCGGAGGGGACTATTATAGAACAGCATCCAGTCGTATTGATCGCAATTTTTTAATGTGCCTTTCTGGTAGCGTATTAGCAGGAAAAACTGCATATACGGAAGCTTTCAAAATGACAAATACAAACCGCAGGACCTATGCGAAATTGATGGATACCATAGGGGGTCTGCGTTGATGAGTAATACTGTTTTTCTCGTAGATACAAATACGCTGATTACACCATACCAACAGTATTATCCATTTGATATTGCTCCATCGTTTTGGAATCAAATCCGAAACTGCATTGAGAGTGGGAAAATAGCAATTCTTGATATGGTTAAGCTGGAACTTCAAAAAGGTAATGAAAATGATCCTTTGAAAAGATGGATCGAAGAGACAGAAATATCACTTTTTATCGATCACCGTGAACAAGCGATATTAGAGCAATATGCAAATGTACTCCAATATGTTCAAGAGTGTTGATAATGCTCGCCTGTGCCAGACAGTTGATTTGATGCTGTAGCTTGTCCTCACGCTTCCTGAACTCGCGGTATATCTCGTCCGTCCTGTCTTCAAGCTGCTGGTGAGTTACAGCGAGCGGGTTATCTGAGAATATCGCCGTAACGTTCTTTGCCTGATCCACAATGACAGTCAGGTCAAATCTGTAGTACACAGCATCCGGGCCGTCCTGACCGGGCATGTAGTCTGCAGTGTCTCCTGAGTTGCAATAGCCGTACAGGAACTCCGCGCCTGTGTCTGGGTCTTCAGCAAACAGCCCGATTTCCCTGAAGAAAAAGCCTGTGGTCAGTTCCTTGTTTGTGAGAACTACGGTGATTTTTGCCGTCCCTATGTGAGGCGGAATGCTCATCTCCGCAATCTCCATCTCACGGTGTGGCTTGACTATCTGAGTCATCTCACGGACATCTACGCCTTCAGGAAGATATCCGTCTCCTGCCCATGCTCGCGTGAACTTCAGCGTCTTTCCGAGTAATGCCTTCGCTAGGATATTTCGCCCTGCATTCGTCAGCTCCATACCTCCGAATTGTGCCAATTTCTCATCACCTCCTTAAAGATTTAAGCCGCCATCTTTATCTGCATGTGTATTCCGCAGGCAATGGCACAGCAAGCCGAAAGTCTGGTAGTTGAAGAGCCTTCAGCCTTCTTAATGCCTATGTCGTGGGAAATGGTCTGCGTTAGACCTGCACCTACGAAGATTTCTGTCTTCGCAATCGTCGAGATGCCTACGCTGATTGCGTGTATCGCTGACTGCAATATTCCGATGCCGACAGGTACGCACACTTGAGCCCGCGCTGAAGTCGGACGCTTCATATCGACAGCGTGAACGCTCCCGACAATGACTCCAGCTCCGACACTAATATCACCCTCTGCTGCGCTGTGGGTTGCCTGCAGTATCTTCACGTCATGGGAAACCTTCTGAACCGTACTAGTACCTACGGAAATATCAAGGTCTGCACATCCTGAAGTGTGTTGCTGAATATCTACATCATGATTTGCGCCCTGAATGACGCTAGCACCGACAGAAACAGCAGAGTTGCCTTCAGCCTCCGTAGCCTGTACGTGCTTGACCTCGTGCGTCAATGTCTGGAATATCCCTGTACCTATGGACAAATTAAGCTCTGAACTTCCCGAAGTACTTTGCACCGTATCAATATCGTGATGTCCGCCCTGAATAATCCCAGCTCCAGCATGAATATCTAATCCTGATGTGCTGTGAGTTGCCTGTACTATTGCTATATCATGGCTGATTGTCTGGAATGTACCTGTACCTATAGAGATATTCAGGCCTGCATTGCTTGATGTGTGCTGTATGAAATCTATTGCATGGTGCGCACCTTGAAACGTCCCTGTGCCAACCTCAAACTTAAAATCTGTATTTCTTTTGAGTATTACGCTTAGGTTACGCAGTTCAGAATGAAAAGGTTTAGCATGAACGAGCCATATTCCCATACTTCTGAGCAAATCATCATGCCACTGCTGCCATGTAAGGTAATGCTCGTTGTTGTAAATGAGGTCAAGGTCAAAATAGTGAGTTCTTATGTTATGCCATATACCTTCACTATCCTTGAAGGGTTCACCATCAGGCTTATCCTCCACCAGATTATTTTGAGCATCACGAAAGAATGTATGAAGCGTATGTTCATCAACATCTATAGAGTTGAGGAAAACTTCAAGGCTTAAAGCTGTTCCCTTAATTTTAAGCAGGTACGGCCAGTTTTTTATTTGCCGTCTCCATAAAGCAGGTTCTTTCCCCATAAGCGGGCAGTTAGTGATAGCCGCAAGATAGGGTAATTTGTCCTCTGGGCATTTATCCACATTAATTAGGTCAGTAATGCCCCGCACCTTTTGTTCAAGCTCTTTAATTTCGACATCAAGGCAGTCAGTGAAGCGTATCAGGTCATTATGCTCATCGTAGTAAAGCGAAGGGATTAAATCAGAAATTCTGCCCGTGATACACACTTCCTTTCAGTCGAATATTGAAATTAATATCTCCCAAAAGCAGCAGTTCATTAAATTCCGGTGTAACAGTCTGAGCTGGCATATCAAGCTCAACATAGATAACGCCTTCAATATTGTCGATGGCGGAATAAACATCAGAGATACGAATAGCCTCGCCCATTTCTCTAGTTTCAATACTAAGCAGGGAGCTTAAAGCCTCTTTTATTTGAGAAAGTATCTTTGCAGAGTCAAAACCGTCAGAAATAATGACATTACCAGAAAAATCAACAGTCCTCCATTGACCGTCTTCAATTTCAATCCAGTCAGTGAACATTTTGTATTTGTTAATGTATTCCAGCAGGTTATCTTTAAGTGTCTGATTAGCAGTAGTAACAGTTCCGTAAATATTGCCGTAAGACAAGACATAAATTCTAATGAAATTAGCATCGCCTGAACGTTCGCGAACAGTAGCTTTAGCCTTTGAAATGCCGTCGAACTTAACAGCAAAAACCTCGTAATCCTGTTGAGTAACACATCTATTCTGAGCTTCATAATGACGAGGTGCCCACAGCTTAATACTTTCAATGCTTTCCGGTTCAGCCCCGCCAGAAGCCCAATTCTCATTTGTTACGCGGACAGATACCCTGTTGCCTGCGGTATCTTCAGCAACATCCCGAATACTTGTGATTGTGTTAGGAGCGACATTGCCCTGAATACCGCCGCCAATTCTATAGCGTACAGTGATATTTTCATCTTCAGGAGGAATTTTGCCGTTTTTGCCATCGCCGAAGAAAATTTCAGCTCTCCGCCAAGCGTCAATTTCAGCGGTAAAAACTTCAGCATTGGGCAGTTGGTCAGCAAGGCTTTCAACACACTCCCATACGTGTTCATTAATTGTAATGCTCAATATTCCAATAACACCTGAACGAGGAATATAAAAGCTCTGGTATGCTTCCCCGTCAGATACACCGATGACTTCTTCAAAAGTTTCACCTTCTGCAGCCTCAACATAAGTCAGAAGTTCACCTGCCTTAATGACAGCTTCGCTAATAGTCTCGAAAGTCAGGCCGCTTTGTGTCTCAAGTGGAGACCCTGACGGCAAAACAATATCGTAAGCATTAGGCTCATCAATAGAAACAGTAATATTTGCCTGAGCTGGTTTTGATGTTTTAGGTGTGTAGGCTATGAGCTTGCACATGTTAATTAAATTCTGGCGTTCTGTTGCAGTGGGCAGATAAGTTTCATTAGCCTGCCGGTCAAGATAATACAGCAGCAGGTCAGTAACAAATGCAAATGCTTCAATGAGCATTCTGCCGGTATTATCCTCTTCAAAATCATTCCAGTAAGTAGAGCCGTAAACGTCCTTAATTCTGTTAATACAATCAGCTACGATAGTTTCATGGTCTTTACCAGTGTAATTGAAGCGTTTTAATCCAGCCATTCAGACACACCCCCTTTTCTGCTGATTTCGAGCACAAGGTTCTGATTTTGTTTGTAAGTTTTGAGGTAATAGCGAATAACGGCCTTTACCCTGAATTGTTCCGGATAAGGAATGATAGTTGTATTAGTTTTGTCGAGAATAATCCGATTTTCCCAAGCCGAAACAGCCTGTATTAGTTCGAACTTGAGCAAAGCACAGGTAATATGGTCTAAAGGCTCATGAATGAACTCAAGGATTTTAGAACCGAAAAGAGGGAGCATAACGCGCTCCCCCTTCCTAGTGCCTAAAATCTGGATAATATTTCCCTTTATGAGTTCTGTATCGTTTTCAGATTTGAATAATCCTTTATTGCCCGGTTTAACGGGATATGCAATGCCTCTCCAAGTAATAAAAATCACCCTCCTGCAAAGACGTTAGGACTGCCAGACGCGACACTAGAACCGCAAGAGACGCTATCTCCAACACGCCCTATAGGTTTGCCATTAACGAACACCGTAGAACTTCCTGACGCGAGACTGCCGCCATGAGTGCCGTGAGGGATTTTAGGGTGCGTACACGTATGAGCTGACCATCCGTCGCCTACTCGATGAACCGGTTTCCCGTTGCAGAAAACATTAGGACTGCCTCCAGTGCTTGCTCTTGGCGGGAAACATTCATGCCCCGTACAGGTATCGCCTAATCTGGTTACTGCTGGCATTTTTCACGTTCACTCCTGATACGTTCAGCCCTCTGCTTTGAATACTCGGACAGCAGGAAAGAAATACAATCCTGATTGCGTTTAACCTGCCTGTAAAGCTGAAGATTGACAGCTAAAACCAACATAGCAATAAAAAGCACAGAAAATACAGATGGCATAATTTTTCCTCCTAATTCAAGTTAATTTGTGAGGCAGTCAAATTCATATTACCTTTAGCGTGAATTTCAATATTGCCGTTTTGCATAAGAATATAACTGCCGTTCTTGTCGCGCAGTTCTATAAAGCCATTTTTATCGTCAAGTTTCATATAATTTCCGTCTTTATCTTTAACTTCAACATATTCTTCATTGGGTTTGTCGCAGAACATCAACTGATGACCGCTGGTAGTCTTAAACTCCTTGTAATAATGAGCGTCATTTGAAGCAGCATTAACATCTTCCGGAGCTTCATTTTCCGCCTGCCAGACACCGAGCCATACTGGATAAGTAGTATCAGGCTGTCCGTCCTTATTCTGGAACATGACCCAAACACCTGCGCCAATTTCCGGCACAGAATACATACACATACCCTTCATACCGCCGTAAGGGAAGCAAGGCCAAGCAAAAGGCAGATTATCGACAGGCTGGTCGCCGTAAGCAGATTGAATACGAATTTTCAGCCTTCCTAACTTTTTAGGGTCATTATTATCAACAACAATCCCGCGCAATAAACCTCCGAATTCATTTTCAGCCATTAAATAAATATTTTCCTTTCCGATTACCCCACATTAACAATTCTTGGTGGTTTAGTTGTACCTTTCTTAACGTCTCCAGCCGGAGTAGCTTTCGTATTGCCTGAAGTTTTAGGTTTTTTGGATTTTCCGCTGTGATCGTTTTTGCTGAGGCTGATACTGCATGTATACCCGCTGTTAGATATTTCATGACGTACCTTTGTAATTCTCCAGCTGCCAGAAAACTTTTTGCCGACATTCTCTATTTGTATAGTCTCTCTAGCCTTCAGGTACGGCAGACCAATAGTAACGGCTTCGGCCTCAATAGATTTCATAGCGGAACTCTTAACCTTTCCCGTAGCTACATGCTTGGCTTGGTTCTTTGTGGATGCCGGAGAAGATATAACCCTTCCGCTTTCATCAGCTTTTGAGCTTAAAGGAGTTTCATTGCCTTCACGTTTCTCCGGAACGGAAGTATCACCCAGAGCAGTAAGTCTTCCGCTTTTCTTGCCTTGAGTTGCTCCCTCGCGAATTACCTCTTTAGTCATGGGATTAATCCCTGAAGCCTCCGTAGCTCTTCCCGTTCCCTTGCCTTTTTCTGCTTTGCTGGAAATTCTGAATGACTGCAAATATCCATCTTGGTCTTCGTGATACCTGAACTTATAGACCGGTTCATTGACTTTATTGGGTCTGAAATACAGCTTATCATTGACAACCCAGACAGAACAGCCCGCATCTTCGGCTAACTCTTTGAGAAAGACTAAATCATTTTTTGCGCCCTGACTAAGGAAGTCGTAAAGCATATCATCTTCAATCTCAATAGCTGTACTGAAGTTATGCTTCTTTGCAATATCCTGAACCACATCAGAAATTTTCTTATTCTTCCAGCATTGGCGGGAAGCACGTCCGGTCATTCTGTGGCGTTTGTCGTAGGCCGTAATCTCCATACGAATTAAGCCGTCTTCACCGAAAGAATAATTAATCTCTTTGATGGTGCAAGTTCTGACTTCTGAAAGGTTGCGGATGTATCCCCATCGTACCCTAATTTCTTTGCCTTCCTGAAGCAAAGGGTTATCGACGTAAGACAAATCGCCTTTAGTGATGGTTATTCTTAATTCGTCCATCTGCTTTTCATTTTCTTCGTAAGAGAAAGTTTCGATATGGTCTGAAATATCTTCAGGCAGTTTCTTACCGCCGATTTCAACAATGAACTGCGGAGCGTAAGTATCAATCATGCAATCACCTTCATCTGAACGCGGTCGTAAGCAGGTATCCTTAACGTTGTGCCCGTAGGTATCTCTAAAGGGTTGAATATGTTGTTAAACTCAGCAATAACCCACCATAAGCTAACATCACGGTAATATTTCCATGCAATGAGGTCTATACGTTTGCAGTCTGCATCTGTAACAGTATGGAATAAATCCGTTTCATGTTCACGCAGTCTCAAAGGCTGTCTTGTGCCGTAAAAATCACCGTTTTTGCTGTCAATATAAAGTACAGAGATCGGAAGAGCACACGTCTGAACTCCAGTCACTAGCTTATCTCGTAT
>CALGGR010000014.1 GCA_937915755.1 uncultured Fretibacterium sp.
AGGAAGCTATATCCGTGAGAAGGGTTACAGCATACTCTGCGAGGGCTACATGGACACTTTGAGGCTTCACATGGCCGGATTTCGTGAGGCCGTCGCTTCTCTGGGAACATCGTTGACTGCTGAACAGGCCGGACTTCTTAAACGCTTTGCTGACAGGTGCTATATTTGCTACGATGGAGACCAGGCTGGCCAGAAAGCTGCTCTGCGAGGAATGTATATACTTGCTGAGAATGGCCTCGACGTGAGAGTTATAGCTTTGCCTGAAGGAAAAGACCCCGATGACTTTCTAAGGCAAAATCCCCCGGAAAGTTTCATGAAATCCCTCAATGACGCTTTGCCGCTTATACCGTATCACATAGAGATGCTGAGGCCGGAGCTTAATGACGAACTTAAACGAAAGAATGCACTGCGGGAACTCTGGGAAGGCGTTAAGAGGCTTGGTGCTGACGAGGCTCTGAGATACCTGGGAAGCCTGAGCGGGGTGTTAATGCTTCCTCCTGATGAGGTGAGGCGGCGGATACTCGGAGGCCGTGAAATTCCAAAACGCAATCACGAAGTTCAGCAGGCAGTCATAATCGACAACGGCTTGGAATGCGCATTCTGTGCAATGCTCTTGAAAGACTCAGAATACAGGGTGCTCGCTAACGATATGGATGTAAAAACCCTTCTCACGGATTCAGAAACCAGAGAGACTGCCCAATATATACTCTCTGAAGGGCCTGAGGTCTTTGATACGTGGCGGACTATAGGCGAGACTTCTAAGTCAGGCATCATTGCCAGGGGAGAGATATTATTGTCGGAGATGAATGATTCTGATAAATGGGAGAGGATTTGCGAGGGTCTTGAGCGTTCGAGGGCAGAACGCCGTATCCTTGAGATTTCCGAGAAAATGTCAGCGAATACGGCCACTAATGACGAGATTATGGAGCTTTCCAACCTGAAGCGAAAGTTACAGGGATTAAGGATTTAGTGATTACTGGACGGAGATTTTCGGTCGCTGTTATGCCTTCCTGAGTGATGAATATTACGCCAGGAGGCTCGGCCATGTTCCCGAGAATTTCCAGAGCCTTGCTGATACCGGTAATCATGAACGCCGTAGCCAGTCCGTCAGCAAGTGAACCATCAGGAGATATTACCGTCACTGACAGCAGTTCACTGTTCACACTCTCTCCCGTCAATGGATTGAAGAAGTGCGAGTATTTCTTGCCGTCAATCGTCTTGAAACGCTCGTAATTCCCAGACGTTATTACAGCGCAGTCCCGAACGTCAACAACCAACGCAGGCGTTCCCATAGGCTCAAGGGGATTTCTCACGCCAATTCTCCACGCTGAACCGTCAGGCTTTGAACCTACTGCATGAACGTTCCCGCCCAAGTCGATTATTGCTGACTTAACGCCGCGTCCCTTCATGAGCATGGAAATAGCGGTTGAAGCGTAACCCTTAGCGATACCTCCCAAGTCCAAGACACAGCCCTTCTCCCGAAAATACACTCTGTCTCCAGATATTACGAGATTGCGAATGTCAGCGAGCTTCACGGCATTGTCCAGGCTTTCTGGAGATGGCATCTTTCCGTCAGCCTGATTGATTTTCCAGAGCCTCGTTACTGCACCGATCAGCGGGTTGAACACTCCTCCTGTGATTTCGTGAAGCCTTAGTGCATCTTTCACTACGTTGAGAGTGTGAGCGTCAACATCATGGCCGGAATTTGCATTGATGCGTGAAATGTCGGACGATGGATTGTACATTGAGAGCTTTCGGTCAAGGTCGTCGAGCAATCCGAATGCTTCATCGAGGACTCTCTCATTGTCATAGACCGTCATTCTGATTATCGTGTTCATTGACATTCCTGCGCGCGTGAACTCCTCCGGCTCTCTGAGTGCGAGCGACAATAACCCTGCACATACTAACAACATTGCGGTGATAATTTTGCGTTTCATGGGAAAAACTCCTTTCATGTGATGATATTATATACGGAAAAGGGAGGCTTCATCATGAAATATTACGTTGGAATTGACATCGGCGGAACTAATATTAAAACAGGAATTGTTGACGAGCTTGGCCAAATCATCAGCGAGGACAGCGTTCCTACTGGCGCAGATCGTCCTCAGGAAGTCGTGCTTCAGGACATCATCGCTTCGGTCAGAAACTCAATCTCGAAATCGGGAGTATCACCCGTTTCAGCAGGAATGGGAACTCCCGGCTCTATCGACAGCAACAAGGGCATCGTTATCCGTAACTACAATCTAGGCTGGAAGGATTTCCCCATCGCTCCGGCAATGTCTGAAGCTCTCGGTATCCCCGTAACTCTTGAGAATGATGCTGACGCTGCGGCATTGGGCGAGGTTGTTGCGGGCTGTGCGAAAGGTGCAAAGAGCGCAATGATTATCACTCTCGGAACTGGCGTAGGCTCTGGATACGTTCTCAACGGTAAAATCTTCAGGGGCTGTGAGTTCGGGCATATGGTCATCGTACACGGCGGCCTTGAATGCACTTGCGGACGTAAAGGATGCTTTGAGGCTTACTGTTCAGCAACTGGACTCATCAGAACGACGAGCGAGAACGGAATCACGGAGTCTGACGGAACTGTAAACGGAAGGACCGTCTTTGACGCTGCCGAAAGCGGGAACAAGGTAGCCGCAAATTTGATTGATGAATACATCGAGTATCTTGCCTGCGGTCTGGCTAACCTCATCAACGGATTACAGCCTGAAGTCATTGGCATTGGCGGAGGGATTGCGAAACAGGGCGAGAGGCTCTTTGCTCCTTTGCGTGAGAAAGTTAAGCGCGAGGTATTCGGAGGATTTTCCCTGCCCCGCATCGTTGGCTGTACTTTGGGTTACAAGGCAGGGTTAATCGGTGCTGCTATGGCCGGAAAAAATCTAGCCGATTAAGACCACGCTGACATCGTTAACATTCGTGCCAGTCGGGCCGGTCATAAGGAGAGCGTCAGCCTGTTTGAGAGCATTATAGGCATCATTGTTCTTGAGAACTTCTGGAATGCTGATGCCTTTTTCACGGAGAATGCTGGCAGTTTTCCCGTCAACAATTCCTCCGGCAGCATCAGTAGGGCCGTCCGTACCGTCTGAGCCTAGCGACGCAACTACTACTCCCTCAAGCCCGGAAATTCCTTCAGCCGCAGAAAGCGCAAGCTCCTGATTTCGTCCGCCTAATCCCTTCCCCGTCAAGTGTACTACCGTCTCACCGCCCGCGATTATTGCACAGGGCTTCTTCACGGGTGAGCCTGATGTCAGTACCTCACGCGCAACTCCGGCCATGAATGAGCCTGCCTCTCTTGCCTCACACGTCAATGTTGTGGTTAAGACGAGGGGAGTGTAACCCTTCTTCGATGAAAGCTCACTGACAGCACGGCATAGTTCCGTAACGCTTCCAGTGATTGTTGCTGTAACGTTGTCGAGCTTCTTGGGTGTCTCACGCGATAATACGGCCATGAGTTCGGGCTTCACTTTGAGGCTGTACTTCTTCACGATTTCGAGGGCCTGTTCGCTTGTTGACGTATCGGGAGCAGCTGGGCCTGACGCTATGCTGTCGAGCCTGTCGCCCAAAACGTCGCTCAATACCACCATGAAGACATGAGCCGGAGCGCAAAGTTCCGCAAACCTTCCGCCTTTCACACTTGAAAGATGCTTGCGGATTGTGTTGATTTCGACAATATCAGCACCGCATGAGAGCAACTGATGCGTTATGTCCTGCATGTCCTCAAGCGTTACACCTTCAGCCGGAAACTCGAATAACGCCGAACCTCCGCCGGATACGAGGAAGAGAACTGTATCGTCAGCGCTGAGACCTTTGACGTGTTCGAGGAGAGCTTTCGTTCCGTTGATTGTGTTCATGTCTGGGACTGGGTGGCCGGCCTCGAAAATCTCAAGCCCAGTGATGTCGCCCATAGAGTGATCATACTTCGTTACTACCGCGCCGGTTATGCCTGAGCCGAGAATGTCGGAGGCTGCCTTTGCCATTCTCCATGCTGCCTTACCGATTGAGGCAACGATGAGCTTACCTTTTCCGCGCCGTGATGTGAAGGCCGGATTGTTGAGGGCTTCTTTCACGGCGTTTTCGGGAAGTACGGCTTTGATTGCGTCGTTGAGGATTTCACGCATATCTTCTTTTAGCATGTGATTGTCTCCTTTGTGTATGTGTTGGGGAAATGTTTTGTTACCATGTATTCTATCACGCGGACAAAAAAATTCCCCCCCGCCATTCATGAACGAGGGGAGATAATTTCAGCCTTGAACGTCAAATCCCTGACTTTCGGGAATGTCCTCAAAACTCGCGGCTTCCTCATCAGCTTTCATTCGTGCTTCAGCTTCCTGGTCTGCGGCAAGTTTCCCAATCATCGAGTCATAGAGCATCTTCCACAGCCCCGCGCCTCCTGAACTCGTAACCAAATCATCAGTGGCCATCTCAAGAGTAAGCTCCTCCATCTGCTGATATGGCCTTCCCTTGTCGCTGCCACTTATTGAGCGCGCTGTCTTCTGCATGTCCTTCCAGAGCTTCGTCCACAATATTGCCTCGAATTGCTGGCAGGATTCTTTGAGCTTCAGTGCGTCAGGAGTCTTGTGAATCTCTGGGTCAATGTCCGTCTTCACTATCTTTGAAGTCGGTATGCTGTATATCACGTTACATCACCACCAGTTCACCGTGCAAAGCCCCCGCCTTGCTTATGGCCTGAAGTATCTCGATGATGTCTCTGGGACGCGCTCCTAGTGAGTTCAGAACCCTCACCAAGTCCCTCACCGTTGTTGTCGCTGGCATTGCTATCATGCTCCCGCCGTCCTCGTCAGCCGTTATATCCGTCCTCCGCTCATAGGCCGTAACTCCTCCGCTCAGGCTCTCAGGCTGGACAACATTAGCATTCTCACCAATCGTAACGACGAGGTTTCCATGTGCTACTCCGACCGCTGATATCCTGACGTTTCCGCCCATTACGATTGTACCGTTTCGCTCGTTCACGGCAACTTTAGCTGTCGTGTCGGGCTCTATCTCAATTCCTCCCATGCTCGCAAGAAACGCATTCGGTGCTTGAACGTACTGCCCCGGAAGATTTATCTCAACCCTTCCTGCGTCAACTGCATACGCTACAACTCCATACACCCGGTTGATTGCGTCGGCGATTCTCTGGGACGTCGTGGAATCCGGCTGACGCAGCAATAACGCAACCTGACCGCCCATCGAGTAATCCGCCGGGACTTCACGCTCAACTATTGCTCCTCCGGGGACTCTTCCTGCCGTAGGGACGTTCTGAGTTCGTGAGGCTGCCGCTCCCTGTGCAGAGCTTCCTCCGACGATAACGGGGCCTTGTGCTACTGCGTAGACCTGGCCGTCTGCGGCTCTCAATGGCGACTGAACAAGCACTCCGCCCTGAAGGTTCGAGGCGTTTCCCATCGTGTTGACATTAACGTCGATAGTTTGGCCGGGTCTGACATATGGCGGGAGATTTGCTGTGAGTGCGACGACTGCGAGGTTTCGGGTTCTTACTGACCTTGCATCGAGGGTAATCCCGAAATTTCGCATCATGTTACGCATCATTTGGACGGCCATCGGTGAATTGTCGCCTGTTCCATTCAATCCCGTAACCAGTCCTACGCCTGTCAGCTGGTTGCCTCTTGCTCCCTCAACTTCAGTGATGTCCTTGATTCTCACTGTCGGGTTTACTCGGGAAAAATCCATGTCCTGAAGGTTCACTGCCCCGAATGATACGCCGTATAGTATGGGAATGATTGCTATTGCCAGCAGAAACTTTCTCATCATGGCCTCCTAGAATACTGTCTGTAAAATCTGCGTGATTACGCCGGGCTTCTGGGTGCGTGAGATTATGCCTTTGCCCTTCACGGAGATTTCTGCGTTTGCTACCAGACGGCTCGAAATCTGGTTATCGCTGTTCACATCTTGAGGACGTACAACTCCGACAAGCATTAACTGCAAGACTTCATCGCTTGTTCTGACGTCCCTCGTTCCCTCAATGACGAGATTTCCGTTTGGGAGAACTTCCGTTACGAGACATGCCAGAGTTGCCGTCGCTGAATGTGTACGCTCAATGCTTCCGTTTCCCGTTGAACTGTTATTCGCTCCCAGCGTTAATCCTCGTATGAAGTTGAGCAGTCCTGTGCCGTCATTGACACTGAGATTTGCATTCTTCGTTACGGACATGTCCGATTCATCGCTCGCATCCGTCCTCTCGTCAACAAGCACCGTAACTATATCGCCGACTTTACCCGGCCTTGCATCTGCGAACCAGTTGGCATTGTCGTTCCATAATGAGCCGGCATATGCACTCGTCGAAATCATCATAATAATTGCACACAATATCTTTCTCATTCTGCATTCACCTCTACTGTATTCTCGTCAATAATTCTTGCCCTCAACGTAACTTTCCTGTCGTCAGCTTTACGGACTTTCACCCATTCACCGGGGCGACCATCCTCCATCAATACGCCGTTAGTCGTTGCACTCGCTCCGTTGTAACGCGCTATGATTTTTACCTGCCTTCCACGCTTGATTACCTGCGAGCTTGTGAGATACCTGTACTCCAAAGGCTCGCCCTGCTTTATGTTCCTGTTCGACGTGAAGCCTGAGACTTCGGAAATGTTGGAGGGATAAATTCCGGGCCTCGTGATTTTCATTGGACGTGTGTAGACGCTCTGAGGGGTAATCCTGTCGCCCTTCTTGATGTTTCGGGTTGCGAAAAGCGCGTTCTGAGACCACGTTAAGCGCACATTCAATGGACTGACTCGTCCCGAATTGTCCTGAAACCTAAGTGTTGCGCCCGATGTTCCGGGAATTATGCTCGCCGGGTCAATCAGTCTGCCCTCGGGGATTGGAGAGTTCGCCGAAATCTCAATCCCTCCGTTCCAGCCGGACATCTCTCGGAGCATTGGCACCAGGTCATTCAGGGAGCGTGAGGATGATGGTGATGTGTCGGTGAAGTTCCCCTCATAGTCAGGGGCTTCAATTCGTGAGGACAATGGCATTCTGATTTCAAGCCTAACGTCGCTAACGTCAGAGTCTTCTATCGCCCTCATCACTTCACGGCGGTCCAGCATCTGTCCATCATTCCAGACCTGAATGCTGGCTATTGCGTCGCGGACTTTCCTGCTTCCTCCTGTAATCCTTGCGATTTCGCCGAGCCTTAAAGTGCCTTTGTTCGTGTAAATCACTGCTGGGATTTCCAGGACTACGGACTGCTCTGAATACGCCGGAACTGCCAGTAACATAGCAAAAAGCAGAAGCCACAAAAGCCTCTGCCTGAAACTTCTCATCATATCCTACCTCTTAATGCCGTTCGCTATTCTAAGGAGGTCATCGGCAGTCTGTATGCCCTTTGAATTTGCCTCGTATGCCCTCTGCGCGACTATCATCTCCACCATTTCCTCGACGACTTGAACGTTCGACATCTCGATTACATTCTGGCGGACTTGCGGCATTCCATCCTCACCAGGTGCCCCTGTTATTGGCTGGCCGCTCGCTGGGGTCTCGACGAATAGCCTGTCGCCTATCGCACGAAGTCCAACCGGGTTGATGAATCGCGCAAGCTCTATCTGTCCAAGTTCCTGAAGCTCTGTACTTGTTCCAGCCCTCACGGTTACGACTCCTGTCGGTGAAAGCTGAATGTCCTGAGCATCATCGGGGATTGTAATTCCAGGCTCAAGAAGATATCCATCCTCGTTCACGATTTGACCTTGGTCGTCAATCTGCCATGAACCTCCGCGTGTGTAGCCGATCTGGCCGTTTCCCATGTTGACCTGGAAGAATGCGTTGTCGTCCACGATTACCCAGTCAAGAGGGCCGTCCGTAATCTGAAAGTTCCCCTGTACCATGAAGCTGGGCGTTGCATTTACCCGCGTTCCCAGTCCAACCTGTACTCCTGTTGGTACCACGCTGCCTCCCTCGATTGGTGCACCGGGTTCACGATAAATCTGGTACATCAAGTCCTCGAAGTCCGCACGGCGTTTCTTGTATCCCTGAGTGTTTACGTTTGCCAGGTTGTGAGTTACTACGTCTAAATGCGTCTGCTGGGCTATCATTCCTGATGCGCTTGTCCAAAGTGAACGTAACATGAATTATTCCTCCTATCCTCTGCTGAATGACGTTATCAGCTTGCTTGTCTGTTCATCGTGCGTCATCAACGCTTTCGATGCTCCCTCATATATGCGCTGGGCCTCAATCATTCTTGCCATTTCCGTTACTACTTCGACATTCGAGGCCTCTAGCATTCCACACCAGATTTTGGGGTTCTCAACGTTCTCTGCCTCGCCGGACTGCTCTGTTGGAACGAGAAGATTATTAGCCATTTGACGCAAATATGTTGGACGCTCAAAGTTGAAGACTGCTACTCGACCGATTACTTCCTGCTCTATACCTTCCCGCTTCACTATTATTTGGCCTGCCTTGTTTACCTCGACTGCCTCCGCATTGTTACCGACGCTGAGATTTCCGCCCTCGCCCTGTAATATCAGGCCGTTCGGGTTGACGATGTTGCCGTTGTTGTCGAGCGTGAAATTTCCGGCGCGAGTGTAATACGTGTTTCCTTCCTCGTCTGAAACTGAGAAGAAGCCTGGCCCGTCTATTGCTATATCAAGAGGGTTCTCGCTGGTCTTCACTACCCCCGGGAACGTGTCCATAACGTCCTCCGAGAATATTGCTGCAAGTGCAACCGAACCGATTACCTCACGGCCTTTGAACGGCATGTCAGCTGGTAAAACCGTCGTTATCTTCGTCTCGCCATCCTCCGAGACTTTCTCAATCCTGTCTAAGAGAGCGGAGAAGTCTGCCGTTGCGCTTATCCTCCGCTTGTAACCTGGTGTGTCAACATTAGCAAGGTTGTTCGTAATGACATCCAGGTGTGTTTCCTGTACTAACATTCCAGAGGCTGCCTCATATATTCCTCTGTGCATGAATTTTCCCCTCCCTTAATAGCGTTTTCGTGATGAACGCTTGAGGTTGACGAGCATTTTGCTTTTGCCTGTATCTTTGAGCCTGTCCATTTCGGCGAGGGCCTTGCCTGTTCCGAGTGCGACGCTTTCCATGGGGTTCTCGGCCGTGAAGCAGTTTATGCCTGTCTGCTGTGCCACAAGTTCAGGGAGACCGTGAAGCAATGCCCCTCCTCCCGTGAGCACTATGCCTCTGTCAATTATGTCGGCTGAAAGCTCTGGCGGCGTTAATTCGAGAACGTTCCGGATACCGTCAACAAGAGTCTGAATCATCTCGCCTATCGCCATGTTTACCGCTGAACTCGTTACCTCAACCTGCCGCGGAAGCCCCTGAACCAAATCTCTGCCTTTGACTGTAACCCTCTGGTCATGCTCAAGGGGAACACACGTTCCAATCATTATCTTGAGGTTCTCAGCCGTCTGGTCTCCGATTGCAAGGTTGTATTGACGGCGAAGATAGCGGGTTATTCCCTCATCGAACTTGTCGCCTCCGAGACGCAGTGATTTCGACACAACTACGCCTCCGAGAGAGATTACAGCGATGTCCGTAGTACCTCCGCCGATGTCTACTATCATTTTTCCGCGAGCTTCCTCAACGTTGAGATTTGCTCCGATTGCTGCTGCCATAGGTTCCTCGATGAGATATGCCTCCCTTGCGCCGACCTCCAAAGCTGCCTCAAGAACCGCCCTTCTCTCAACATCAGTCGCCCCAGAGGGGACGCAGATCATCGCCCTGTTGCGGAAGAATTTCTGCGAGCCTTTAGTGATTCGCCTCATGAAGTGCTGTAACATTGCCTCAGTCATGGCATAATTCGCGATCACACCGTCCCTCAATGGCCGCACGGACGTTATGCTTCCCGGAGTTCTTCCGACCATGCTCTTGGCCTCGTATCCTACTGCAAGAATATCGCCTGAATCCTGGTCTACCGCTACCACTGACGGCTCACGCAATACTACTCCGTTATGCTTCTCGTAGATTAGGACAGTCGCTGTCCCCAAATCTATACCTATATCAGTTCCGAACAAATTTATACACCCCCGCAAGTAACATCATCAATGCAATTATCCCCATGCCCATATTACAGCCGCTCTTCGTCTCGCTTTCCGTCGATGGCTGAACCGTTCCATACTTCCATATCGCTGCGTCAGAATTCAGCTCAATATCCCCTATCGTCGTGTCAATGTAGCCTTGTACCCTCAATTTCCCGGATGTCTCAGACGTGAATGATACTGTGTAGGTCAGACCGTTCTGAGTTATTGAAGGGAGAGTGAAGGGATTATTCAGCGTAGCCTCAAACTCTGGGTAAACTATGGGAAGTCTTATGCCGTTGGGGATATTATCGTCCCAGATTTTCACGTCAAAGCCTGACTTGTCCAGCGCATATACCCGGAGATTTATGTCATACGCTCTCAGGCAGCTCAAGTCTTGGTCAACATCGTAACGGTTAATGACGGTAACTGTGTCGTTGCTTAGGATTTGGAGAACATCAGAGCTTAACTCTGAGACCTTGCATGTGAATAGCTCCATTTCTCCGGAAAGTTTCAGGCTTATTCGGACGAAGCTCTTTTCGACGAAGCCTGTGCCGTATATATTCCATGTTCCAGAAAGCTCATAGGCTTCAGCAGCAACAGCAACAGTCAGCAACATCATCAGCAATAACTTCTTCATGGCCGCCTCCTGTTTATCATCGAGGCCAAGTAGCCAGCTCCGAAGCCGTTATCTATATTCACGACACTCACACCGCTTGCACACGAATTTAGCATTGCCAAAAGCGCACTCACTCCCCCGAATGACGCACCATAGCCCACGCTAGTTGGAACAGCTATCACCGGGCAGTCCGCGAGTCCTCCGATCACGCTGGCCAAAGCCCCCTCCATTCCCGCAACTGCAACTATTACGCTGGCCTTCATGATTTCGTCAACGTGTGAAAGTACACGATGGATCCCAGCAACTCCGACATCGTAGAGGCGTTCAACTTTATTGCCCAAGACTTCGGCGGTCAATGCTGCCTCCTCTGCAACAGGAATATCGCTAGTCCCTCCTGTCGCAACAAGAATGAAGCTCTCACCTTCAGGCTCTGGGATTTCACCGTAGATTGCTGCCTTTGCGTCAGGGTGATAGTTGACTTTGCAGCCCAAGCGTTGAAGCTCGTCAGCAGAATCCTGGGATAGACGAGTTATGAGAATTGTCTTTTGGCCATGAGATTTCATTACGTCGATTATGCCGGCGATTTGAGAGGGAGTTTTTCCTGCTCCGTAAATGACTTCGGAGACACCCTGCCGGATTTTCCTGTGAAGGTCAATTTTCGCGTACCCAATATCCTCGAATGGCTGCTCGCGTAATTTCAGGTAAGCGTCGTCTACTGTTATATTGTGTTCGTGAAGTTCACGGAGAATGTGCTTTATGTCCGTCAAAAATTTTCACCTCAACGGAAATAATAGCACACTTAGTATATTTCGCCGAAATTTGTCTCGCTCTGATTCACTCTCTCACGGTAGAATATCACACGGCTGACGATTGCCATTGATGGGCCATGGCGCAATTTCTCCTTCATCTCGCCAACCATTTCAGGAGGTCCCTGCATTACGACCTCGACGCTTCCGTCCTCCAAATTCTGGACAGTCCCGGTAAGTCCCAACCGTTCTGCCTGTTCGCAAGCCCAATACCTGAAGCCGACGTGCTGTACCCTTCCTGAGACGATGGCTCTGACGCGGATGTAGCTGCTCTTGTCATCATAGAAGCTCATTGCCAGACCCCCGATGATTTCAGCTGAGATGTAACTTTTCCTGCCCAGTCTTTATTTGCTTGGGGATTGGCGGGGCTTGGGTGAAGTATCTTGATGATGTCAGGGTGTCCGTAAGTCAGCGAGTATTCGAGGGAAGATTTTGCGCGCTGATATGCGAAAGTTCCAACTCCTGCAACAAAATCCGGCCTCAATGTTTCAACTGCCTCAATCAATGCCTCGTCGCAAAGTTCACACAGTTCATCGCGTTCGGACGGGATCAACTTGTCGGGCGTAATGTTGTGGATGCTTCCTTTCTCGGAACGTCCGATGAAGAGAAGCGGGCAGTAATTGAGGACGAAATTTTCAGCAAAGAAGTTTTCCGCTGTGCCAAATTTTTCCTGAAAGAGTCCCCACAATCTCTTGCCGCTTACTTCCGAACGTTTGCAATCGAGACCGTCAACTGGATAAGAAACGTGGGTGTTCTGTGGCTGAAAGATTTTTATGCTGTCGATGCCGAGAAAGTTCTTGACTGCATTGACCTCACCGAAGGGGATTCCAGTCTGTGCCATTCCCCAAGGGCCGGGATTTATTCCTACGAAGACTACTCGCTTTTGACCTTCCGAGAATTTCGCGTACTGACGGAAACCGTCCCATGCATATGCAAGGGGATTATACACAAATTCGACAGGCAATGAGAATTTCAACCTGCCGACATCATCACAAAGACGCTGATATATTCTTAGTATGGTTATGCTGTTCATGGAACTATTTTAGCAGAAGTTTCGACAACGCTACAACCAACGTCAGCCATATTCCAAGAAATGAGAGATACCGGACCATCTTCGTCTGGAATATTTCTATCTGGGCTGATAACGCCTTTATTTCTCTAATAAGCTCACTGTGCGCGTCCTTAATTTCTCCTCGAAGCCCACTGTTCTCCGCCTTCATCTCACATCTCTCAGCACTCATCTCACCTCGCATTTTAGCGAAGCCCCGCAAGGGACTGTTCCCTGCCCTCGTTCCACTGACTATGGCCTTGTATTGCGTCAAATTCTTCTCCATAATCAACTGCATCGTCGCCAGCTTTTCGTCCAGAAGCCTCTCCGTAGCCTCACTCATGCGAATATCTCCGCGTTTCTCTTTCGCCTCACTGCCTCTGCCTCGAAAATTTCACGCTGCTGCTCACGGTGCTGAATTACACGGCGTTCTATGTCCTCTTTCTGCTGGGTCTTGCGCCGTAATTCTGCCGCTTTCCTCACCGATTCGTTGTGAGCGTCTATCGTCTTCATGACAGCGTCGTCAATGCTCTCCTGGGCAGCCCTGTGAAGCTCCTCTGCCTCCTCCTGTGTCTCAGGGATTTTAGGCTCGTACTTCACAGGGAGTTCGTCCCATATACTGCCGTAACGTGTGTCTACTTTCATGAGGCTTTCCTGCAAGCGGCCTCTGAAGTCATGGCATGAGCTATCGCTATTGCAAGCTGGTCAGCGCATGAGGTCGTCCTGTGGCCACAACGATTCCCCATCAGAAGCCCCATCGCCTTCTCCGCATCATACCCCTCAAGAAGCTTCGATATTGCCGCAAGATTTCCGGGACAGCCGTTAAGAAATCTCAGGCCGTATATCTTCCCGTCCTCAATGTCAAACGTTATAAGCTTCGTGCATACACCCTCGGGCTCGTACTCGTAATGAACTCTCATTCTAAACGCTTCCTTTTCCTAATATCTCGATGATTTTCTCAAGGCTCCCTGACATCATGGCCTGCCTCCTGAGTTCCGCTGAACCGTACTCGTCCCTCAGTATACTTCCCGCAAACCTCTTCATCAGAACCAGTGCCTTGTGTTCACCTGAAATTTCGTCAGCGCGGCGGGCAAAGTTTAGTATTTCGGAAAGTTTTTCGCCCTTCGTCCGGAATTTCCCCTCGAACTCCTCGAATATAAACGGATTGCTGAATGCTCCCCTCGCAACCATCACTCCAGCACAGCCCATCGACAAATATTCCTCAATGTCCGCAACTTCACGCACATCTCCACTCGCACTTATCATTCCCGGAAATTTTTGCCCGGCCTTTGACGTTATTCCCCTGTCAGCAACTCCCTCGTATCTCTGCGCGCATGTACGGCCATGTATGCAGACATTATCAGCACCAGCAGAAATTATCACGTCAGCAAAACGCAACGTATCTTCATCATCTTCAAGCCGTCTCATTTTCACCCAAACAGGAAGGCCGAGAGTCTTCAATCCTTTCACCATTTCAGCGGCGAGTCCGGGCTTCTTGAGAATTGCTGAACCGCATCCGTTCTTTGTGATTTTTGGCATCGGGCAGGCCATATTGATTCCGAATGCTGAAAATTTTTCGCAAGATTTCAAGACACATTTTGCACCTTCAACTAAAATTTCAGGATTATTTGCAAAAACGCAAGACCGACAAGAGCGTGCAAAAGCCCAAACATAATTTTAACTTGGAATCAATCGTCGGGCGTTTGGAATACGGCGATTTTGCCATGTTGTTCACCGGCGATGCGGAAGCCGAAAACGAAGCCGAATTGTTGGCAACCCATGCGGACAAGCTGGCGGCACAAGTGATAAAAGTGCCGCACCATGGCAGCAAAACATCGTCGTCACCTAAATTTTTAGATGCGGTAAAGCCGCAAACCGCG
>CALGGR010000015.1 GCA_937915755.1 uncultured Fretibacterium sp.
AAACACGATTAGCCCCATGTCAATGACGATTGCTACAGCATTTTGCAACGTAGCCGAGCCGATAAAGGGCTGGTTCATTGCGATTGTATGGAGCATTTGCCTTATCAGGTGCATTAGGTTCATTCTAGTGTGCGCTTGTAATTGGTACAGCTCAAACAGCAGAAAGGAAGCAAATCATGGACATATTCACAGTAATTCTTAACGGTATTGCTGTAGTACTTCTCTTTGCCTGCGTTGCGTTAGTAGGCGGGCTTATCTTCGTAATCTATCAGCTCAAGAAAGCGCAAGATGCATTCTGGGCTATTCGTAATACCGAACGTAGCGGACAGGAGAACAAACATGATGATAAGTATTAGTTCAGCTGCAGGCTTTATCTTAACACTGTCATTTATTGTGCTTTTGGGCAGTATTGGAGTGCTAATTCATTCGGAGAAATTGCTAGGAAGGTGCAAGAACGTGCTTGATTTCGCATTCTTCATAGCAGCACGGCAAGATGAATGGGATAGCCTGCTTGATGGTGATGAGAATAACCACGATGCTCTGATGTCCCACGAAGGGTACAAAAAGGGTTACGCAGATGGTGAGTATGAAGGCATGAGACGCTTCAAAGTAGAACAGGAGGTAAAAAGCGATGAACGAACTAGTACTAGTGAAGCAAGCAAAGTTTGACGGTGTGGAGCTTGATTGCTACGTCAAACCTAAGCAGGAAGACAAAGGGGACTTTTGGGCGACGCGCGAACAGATTGGTGCATTGCTGGAATATGCTTACCCACGAGAGGCAATTGGGAAAATCCATGAACGCAACAAAGAGCGTCTGGATAAATTTTCCTCCGAAGTCAATTTGACTACGGAAGCAGGACAGCGCACTGCAATGATTTATAACTTCAAAGGACTTCTGGAAATTTGCAGATACTCCAATCAGCCTATTGCTAATCAGGTCATCGATAAGCTGTGGGAGATTGCTGACGAAATACGGCGCACGGGAGTATACATGACTGACAGCATCATCGAACAGCTCAAAAATAACCCTGAAGCCTTCAACCTACTGCTTAACAGATACGTCGCAGAAACTAAAAAAAACAGCAAGTTACAGAAAAAACTTGATGAGCAAATGCCCCTTGCCACTCTCGGCAAAACTGTTTTAGCTCTCACTGGGTCTATCACCATCGGCGACGCGGCTCATCTTTTAGCTCAGAAAGGTATTGATATTGGGCAGAACAGGCTCTACAAGTGGAGCAGGGATAACGGTCTGCTTTGCAAACGTAAGGGTAAACAGTGGAACCAGCCCACTCAGAAGGCCATTGAAAAGGGCTTGCTTAATGCTCAGATTGATGGCGGCTTTAGGGTTGTCGCTATGGTTACTCCTCAAGGTCTGCTATACCTGTCCAATATCTTCACTGAACAGCAGTTGCCTATCATCGCCCTCATTGAGGCTCAGCAAGCCGGTAATGACTAACTCCTTCGGTGATAGGTTACGCGCTCTCAGGAAAAAGTCGGGACTTAATCAAGAAGAGTTAGCCGAAAGAGTTGGCGTTCATCTTAACACAATTTCTCGTTGGGAAAATGGCGATGACGCTCCAAAAATGGCTTTCACTCGCAAACTTGCTCAAGCTCTCGACGTTCCTGAAGAGGATTTATTTCTGATGAGCAATTCCTTCGGGCAACGTTTACGCGCTTTACGAAAAAAGTCTGGACTTAATCAGGAGGAACTTGCTGAAAAAGTTGGACTATCTGTAATGACTATAAGGCGTTGGGAATGGAATGAACGTACTCCAAGAATAGAAGAAATTAAAAGTATCGCTCAAGCTCTCGACATCCCTGAAGAAGATTTGCTCAATGATGCACCTGCTGAAAAGTGGGTGCTTCAAATTAAAATCGCTGACAACTTAAAGGAGGATTTTATTGACATGACTGACATTATGCCTTGCGTTGCCGCTGTCGTCGGTAATCCTTATGGGGCTACTCTCGAAGTCTCTGGCAAATGGGAAACTTTCGCAGACGATGAAAAGTTCATGGACTTAATCGAACAAGTTATGGACTCTAGGGAGGCTCTGTTACAGCTCCGCAAAAACATGTCTAAAAACTGGAAAAAACAATAAATGAACAATAAATCTATCTTCTGGCTTCTGCTCAAGTGCACTGCTTACTTCATCATCGGATGGCTCTTGGGCAGAAACTCCAGAGACTAATGGAGGAGGCTTCTTTATGGCTCACGTTATTCACGCTTACAATCTCCCCTTCATTCGCGCTTATTACAGGCGTAAAGCTCTCTCTAACAGACTGCGCGCCGTCTTCTTCTTCGATTACCTCAATGCTTCCCTTGACCTCGCGTCTAGGGCTTATTTCAGAAAGGAGTTTTAATCATGCACATCGGACGTTCTATTATTCCGGAGGGGTTCAAACCTTCCGCTACAACTGTTGCAGCTCTTAAGTCTATGGCCGTCCTTGCTCGCGTCAACGCTTTCTATAAGGCTATGGACGACAAGAAAAATAGTGCGGCCCTTCAGTGGAAATTCGCCGACATCCTCGATCAGGCTTATTCTAATGCTGATTTCGCTCACAGGTTCGGGCATAAGTTTATCCCTGATGAGGATATTCCCTTTTAGGAGGTCAAGCCATGAAACAGTGTGTTAGCCCCTTGCTCATTCAGTCCAATACTAATGACTGGTCTATCTCCGATTTCTGCTCTGACCGCTTCTGCTCCTGCTGCTCTCACTGTGAGGACGTGTGTATGCCTCTCGGATGGCAGTGCTCGCATCAAGACGAAATGCACCAACTCTTTAATGCTATGTGGCTCTCCTCTCTCGCTGAAAATGCCATGTACGACTGCGACGAGGACGACCCAGCTGGCGAAATCTTAGGCCAATGCTGGGAAGAGCAAGAATGTATCTGTGATGAACTTTCGGAACGGATTACTAGGCTTGTGGAAGATTAATTCTTTGCCGGTCGGTCTTTCGGCCTTCCGGCATACCCATTTTATCATATAGGAGGTTACTTATGTACAACAATGAACTCGAAAGACGCGCCGCTTTCTGGGATTACTTCAGACGCGATTATTTACTCGCCTCTATTCAGGAACTCGATAAACGCAGGGCTGATAAATGGCTCAATGATGAAGATTTCTCCGCTTTTTGCTCCATTCAGGAAGCTCTTGATGACGCTCTTCTCTCCTCTATGCTCCGTTATCATCAGGTGCTCGGTGAACAAATCAAAGTCATGCAGGAGGATAACTAATTATGGCATTCAGAAAAGCACAACGCTCTAACGCTAAATTAAGGCTCGCTATTACGGGGGCGGCAGGTAGCGGCAAAACTTATTCCTCGCTCCTTATTGCTAAGGGACTGGGCGGAAAAATCGCTATGATTGATACAGAGAATGGTTCAGGCGATTTGTATTCCAGTCTCACTGATTACGACATCTGCCCCCTCACTCCTCCTTATGACCCACGTAAGTATGAACAGCTTATCCATGAAGCTGAACAGGCTGGTTATGACATCATCATTATTGACAGCTTGTCTCATGCCTGGAATGGGCAGGGCGGTATACTCGACTTACAGGCTAGAGTCGCTGAAACTAGATACAGAGGCAATTCTTACGCAGCTTGGCGGGATGTTACTCCCCTGCATAACAGACTAGTCAATACTTTGCTTGCGTCTCCTTGTCATATTATCGCTACTATGAGAAGTAAGACTGATTACGTCCAGTCGGAAAATGAACGCGGTAGAACTGAGATCCGCAAAGTTGGACTTGCTCCAGTGCAACGGGAAGGCATTGACTACGAGTTTGCTGTCGTCTTTGAGGTCAATTCTGACCACCTCGTTAATGTCTCCAAAGATAGAACTAGATTGTTTGACGGCGAGATTTTTACTATCTCTACTGATACGGGCAAAGTCTTGCGTGAGTGGCTTAACGGCGGGAATTTAAAGGAGGATGACAACAATGCTTAGAGGCTTACGCAGACTGTTACGCAGACTTTTCTCACGTCGTGAAGTCGTCCACTTTATACCGCGTTTACCCGTCGGCTTGGAGCTGTCTGACGGTGATAGAGCCGCTCTATACGGGTGGCCGGATAAGACTGTCTAGGAGGTTATGCGTGATGTTTAATGCTGACGTTCCGGATACTCTTAGGCGATTACGCACACTTTTAGGCCTCAATAAAACTCAGATGGATAAATTAATCGGTCTTACTGACGGGTGTGTCGCTCACTGCGAAAAACGGGATATTACAGGCTCTAATCAGTCTAAATCTTTCGCCAAA
>CALGGR010000016.1 GCA_937915755.1 uncultured Fretibacterium sp.
CAAGTGAAGACAGCGAACGTTATCAGGAGAGGCTCGCCGGGATACGGCAGACTTTACAGCAGAAAAACCAAGAGAAGCTCGGCAAGAAAGCCGCTCAGCACAAGAGACGTATTGACGCACTGCAGGCCAGAATTGACAGGCTCAAGACTACCCGGAGGCGGACGAACGACCAACGGCAGGTCAGGCGCATCGTCAAGAGAACAGCATCATGCCAGAGGAGATTGATGAGTTCTCCGGCAAGGTACACCTCTACGATATGACGCTCGCTGAAGTCGGGACGCAAATTCCCCGAGCCCAGAACTCCGAAGGAACATTCAGACCTTGTGCACGAATACAGCCCATGCCATTGCTGGTTCGAACTGTATTGCTATGTCCCTGAAGATCGCGCTGTGCTTATCCTGCGTACGCTTCCAAGCCTCAAACATTCTGCGCTGTACCTTCTAGGCCATCGCGGACTTGATAGTGCTTGCAGCATTCGCAAGCAGAGCATATATTATGCTTAGGTCTTGTCCGTCTTTTGCAGCTTGTCGAGCATTATCGGCAACTCCTCCCCAATAAGCTAGATTCGGATACGTGTTCTTGTGTCGGACAGGAGCTGGCGTAGAAAGCTCTGTTCCTCTGTATCCAGCTGAAGGATCATCCGTATCACCCAGCAAGTAAGCCGTCGTTGTCCCTAGTATTTGCGCTAGTCCTTCAACATTCTTGGCATTCGGTTCTCGTCCCATAGTCTCCCACTTCGATATAGTAACACTATGGACTCCCAGCATATTTGCCAACTCTTCTTGCGAATACCTACCCTCGCGCAATCGCCTGAGTCTTTCCCCAAATGTCATATGATCACCGTCTTTCTCGTTATATTTTATCTAATACACTGACTTTAGGCCACAACTCAAGTGACAAAAATATTCAGCTGACAACCAAGCAACACGCGGAGACAGTTACGATCCAGCTATTTGTCAACTGAATGCATGGAAAGGAGGTGCTGATCGTACAGGCCGGAGGCATATTTCAGTAGGTTATTCACGTGAACATCAGTTACAGGTTTTTACCTATGGAGGCGACACGGTACGTACGGTGCTCATCGACGGCAAGGCGTGGCTGGTCGCAAAGGACGTGTGCGAGGTTCTGTGGATAGCGAACCACAGGGATACCGTGAGCAAACTTGACGCAGATGAACGGAAACCCGCCGCAAAGGAGTTCACACGGTGGGTTACTCACGAGGTTCTGCCCAGCATTCACGCTACGGGAAGCTAGTCCCTCAACGACTACGCTCCAGCTCCAGTTGAAGAGGATAAGCCTAAGAAGCCCGCTCTCCCGCAGCACTCGGGTATCATCAAGGCCGCAGAAAAAATTCTGCACAAGGCCTTCAAGTGCAAGGAAGAGAAAGACTTTCAGGAAGTCCTTGCTCTCGATGAAGTCTTCTCTCAGACCTTCGGCGTGTCCGCTCTCGATATGGCAGGACTCAGGCTCGTCCACTCCACACGAAAAGTACCTAAGCCTATCGGAAAAATGCACTTCGGCTCAGCTCTGCCGGACTGGTCGCCCTTCTACTGGGAAGTTCCAAGCTTCGCGTGGGAACACGATTACCCCACTCTCGGCGATGGCTCGGGACTCTAAGTCGTTCGGCCAGCGGTTACGGGAGCTCAGAAAGTCTAGAGGGATGTCCCAATCGACACTTGCAGAACTAGTAAAAGTGTCATTGAAGACAGTGCAACGCTGGGAACTTGAGCAACGACAGCCGCGCATGGACGAGGTTCTATCCCTCGCCCGTGCTCTCCATATTTCCCCAGATGAACTGCTCAACCCCGAAAGCTCCAATGACTGGGTGCTCACCATCAAGACCGCTGACTCTTTCGAGGAGGTTATCAACTTGACTAGAAACAATTTCGACTGCATCGCTCAGCTCACTACCACCAAACAGGGCGCAGGCCTGCTCCTTACAGGCTCTTATGAGATGTTCGCCGACAACGACAAGTTCAAGGCGTTCATCAATCAGGTCAAGAAGGCAAGGCAAATCGTGCTCCAGAACGGTGAAGCTATGGGATGGCACAACCCTAAGGAGGATTAATCATGCTCTACATGTTACGCAGATTCCTCGGGCAGTCCTGCTGCAAGCACGGACACTGCTCAAGAACTCTCTACCTGCGCACAAGCTGGATGCTCATGCGCGACAACCAGATTGAGGGCTCGTTCCCTCATGTCAGGCGTTATCTCGCCGGAAAGGAGAAGGCTCATGCTTGACAACAAACTACTCTTACCGACTGAAGACTTCGGAAGCATTATCCCTGAAGACTTCAGTCCACGCTACGACACCGTGTTCGGGCTTGAAGTCATGGGGAGCTGCTTGAAGACTAAAGCCTTCATGGCTCTCTACTGCGCTCATTCTTTCGGCATACCGCCTAAAGATGAAGTTACCGCTAAAGCTCTCTCTGACTGGGGGCTCGGGAATATCTGCGAACGCGCAGCCAGAGAAGCAAGGCATCACATGTCTAGGCCGGAGACGGCTCAAAGCCTCTCAGCCCAAGACATGGAAATACCGTTCTAAGGAGGTGTGATCATGAACGCTGAAAATTTCCGCTGGGCAATCATGGAAAACTACATCTGCCCGGACTGCACCGCTGATGATTCGGCCTGCAATATATGCCCCGTCTGCGGAACTGTCTTCGACAAAGCCTGCTCCGCTTTCTGGGAGGTCGTCAGGAAGCACGCAAAAAGCGCAATGGACTACCACGATGACCTTATTACAGAAGGTTACTGGTACGGGGCGGATGATAAAGACCGCTGGTAGATACACCGCCGGAGGCTCGTTCATGCTCCGGCTTCGCCATTTTAACACTCTTAGGGAGGTTGCACACAATGAACTTAACTCAGCAGGAGAAGCTGAACTTCAGGCTCAGCTTCTGGGACAAGGTACAGACTAGGCTTCAGGAGGTCATCGGCAAACTGCAGGACGTTCGCGCCATGCAGTGGGCAGACAGAGAAGACATCGAAGGCGCGGAAAACATCGCGGATCTGCTCCAAGACATTGAGTTCGCCGCTCTCTCTCGCGTCTATGAGGTCTTAGGTACTCAGGTCTCGGACTTGAGGAACAAGCTCGAAGCCAAGCACAGCAGAAAGGCGGCTCAAGCATGAAGACCGTTCGCAGGATACTCCGAAGAATGGGCAAGCTGTTCGGGAGGCATGACGTGGTGCACTTCATACCCCGCCTGCCCGTAGGTTTGGAGCTCTCAGACGGCGACAGAGCTGCACTGTACGGCTGGCCGGACTGCAGGATTGAGGACGTAGAACATGACGGACGCTGAGGCCTTCAGCCCTGAAAGGCTGAGAACACTGAGGTGGGAAAGGGGGATAACCCAATCCCGCCTTGCGTCATTGTGCGGAGTATCGGTCTGGACGATAGGGCGGTGGGAGACCGGCCGTGTAACACCAGCGGCAAGTGCGTGGAGCAGAGTCCTGAAAAGGTTATCCAACTCAGAGAGTGTCCCAGACATTCAGCCGCGAGTGAGGCCGACAGAAGCTGTATTCACGTTCGAGCCCGGGCACAGGTACACGATACGCAGCAGTGCGAAAGACGGGTACGGAGCATGTATCCATGTGGACAAGATGAGCGTGTTCGAGTACGTGAGCAAGAAGGGTATTCACCACTACTTCAAGGAGGCGCGCGGAGGCTGGAGCAGGACGTTCACGGACGCACAGCTGGTCGGGAAGGTAATTAAGGAGGTGTTGGAATGAGCGGGACGCTGAAAATCACGCCGTCATACGTGATGGACAGGATGGAGGAGCTGAAAGCCGAGCGTATGCGCCGGGGTTACACGATACCGACGCTGTCGACGCAGACAGGAGTGAGCGTGTCAATGCTGGAGCAGTATGAGCGCGGGACATGCCTGCCGAAACAGAAGAACTACAACAAGCTGGCGAAGTTCTTCGGCTGGGAGGCGTGGGAATGAACGTTGAACTGAAGCCGTGCCCGTTCTGCGGAGGAGAAGCGCGCGTGCGCTGTCTGGGCGTGAACCTTGCAATAGCATCATGCACAGAATGTTCTTGCGTCCAGCAGGTATTCTCGTGCCCCACAGCTGATGCTTTTATGAGCGAAGAAGACTGCCTGCGAGGAGCGGCTGAACTGTGGAACAGGAGGGTGGAACATGAGCAAAGCAAAGCCGATTGACCGTCTGGAACTGACGCGTCAGAAGTTCGTGGGGAAGCTCAAGCCGGAGCACCGTAAGGGCTACAGCACGTGTCCCAACTGTGGACAGGAGACGCTAATCCATGAGGATGGATGTATGCACTGCCGCTCCTGCGGCTGGAGTGCCTGCGGTTAAGGAGGCCTGACATGGAGAACTGCGGCGACGTAGTTTGCGGCGTTATCGGCGGTGTGTTCATCCTTGTATTCTTCTTTGGTGTGGCATTTGCCCCTCAGATAGCCGCGTACCTGAACGCGAAGACGGAGCAGGTACGTGCACTGACGGAGGAAATCCGAGCGCGCAAAGAACACCAGACGGCGAGCAGACGCAGGAGGCACTGCAGAAAGCAATCTGGTACTTGGAACATGAGATAGAACGACTGAAGGCGAAGGCCGGAGAGGGGGTGATGCAGTGAGCATACTGCTTGATGTATTACGCTGGTGCTTTATCGCAGGAGTTTGCGCAGTTTCAGGGATGCTAGCATTCATAGCAGGAGGGATTGCTACCCTTCTGGTATGCGGTTGGATTAGTGATGCCATATCATGGCTGAGACACAAGCTATGGACGAGGGAGAGCGTATGAACGGACTGTCGTTGTGTTCAGGAGTGGGCGGGCTGGATATAGCGTTCGAGAAGGCGGGGGGTAAATTCCTCGCCTTTTGCGAACTTGAGCCCTTCTGTCAGAAAGTACTTCACAAGCACTGGCCTGATGTCCCGATATTCTCAGACATTCGCAAACTGAGCAAGGAGGTGATGCGTAATGAGGGAATACTCCAGACAGTTGACATTATTTACGGAGGCTTCCCCTGCTGATGACAGCCGTTCAGTGTGGCTGGCGAGCAGAAAGGGACAAGTGATACCCGTTACCTCTGGCCGGAGTTTTCGCGTCTGGTCGGGGAGCTTAGACCGCGTTGGATATTGGCTGAAAACGTACCTGGAATACTCAAGCTCGCGGCAGACACAGTTTGTGCCGATTTGGAGCGTCAAGGCTACAGCGTCGGGATATGGGATTATGAAGCTGCGGCTGTCGGAGCCCCGCACCGGAGGGAGCGAGTGTTTTTTGTGGCGCACGCCGG
>CALGGR010000017.1 GCA_937915755.1 uncultured Fretibacterium sp.
ATTATTTCATCGGGTGTTAAAACTGCTCGCTGGACTTCCTGCTGAGATTTCGTTATGCTCTTCTTCGCAAATATTCCTGTTCCTCCTTGAAACGATATACTCTCCTGCTCCTTAATCACTGTTGTTACTCCTAATCTGTCAGATAGACATTTTCAGAGCGTTCGAGGATAGATGCACCTGCGGCAAGTGATATTTTAGAAAAAAGTAAATTTTAAGCCGTTCAAAAGCATAAAAATACGGGGCGGCTTTGCGTTCTTTTATAGAGATATGGTAAAATAACTATAAATTAGATTGGGAGGAGGAATGTCAATGTCACTGTTAAAGAAGAGTATGGGCAGAGGGATAAGGCTTTACCGAACTTCAAGCGGAATGTCTCAAGATGAATTGAGTCATTTGCTGGGAGTGTCTGCCATTACTATAGCTTTATGGGAGACAGGCGTTACCTTTCCTAGTATATCTTTAGTGACAAAGCTGGCAGAAGTTTTTGGCATTTCAGAGCTAGATTTATTTTGTCCTGCCGAAGATGGAGAAGAAGACTTCTCGTTGCTTGGCGTAAAAGTACCCACTAATGATTCTGTAAGGGAAAAAGTTATCAAGGAAATTAAGCGTCTTAGGCTTATTCGGGGAATGTCTCAGCAAGAGTTAGCGGAAAAAATTGGCGTTGCGAAAACGACAATGTCTAGAATAGAATGCGGGACGACTCGCTTTAATATGAAACGCTTGCCAAAATTTGCCGAAGCACTTGGAGTTACAAAGGAAGAATTGCTGAATCCTGATCCAAACGCAGAAAAGCCAAGACTTGCTAAAATCCATCGTGAAAGAAAGGAAAAAACTATGACATAAATACAAACGCCCTAGTCAAGGATTTGCGAGCCAGCGACTAAGGACGTTGGAAAACCTGATAATCCAGATATTTTTGTACTCGGCTATACGGTCAAGCACTGTTATCGGATTTATCAGAGGCTCGTCAGAGACGAACCCTTATCGACGTTCTTAATTTTAACACAAGAGGCCAAATCCTAAGACATGTAGGTAGACATAAAAATATGAAGTGTAGCGAGTGAAATCAGGAAAAATAAATTATGTAAATTAGGAGGTGAAAGACTGATGAAACACGATGACGACAATGAGCAGATAAGAATGAATGCAGAACAGGCGCAGGAACAGCGTCAGTTAGACGTGCTTGCCTATCATCAGCCCTTAAACGCCTCCGAAGCGAAGGCGAAAGTTTTCATTGAGTATGGGAATCGTGAGTATAACGCATGGGAAGAAACAGGAGAAGGATTAAGAGACATTTTAATGTGGTTATATGATTGGGCTAACTACAAGGATTGTTACGTATCAATATCAGAGTACAGAGGTGAAAAATTAGATGAATTGCACGTAGAACGAGTGAAAATATTTTACGTTAAATTACATCAAACAAAAAAATTCAATCCCTCAACAAGCGAAGAGGGTAAAAATATAATTCTTGAATATTGCCGTAAGCATAACGTTCCTACGCCAAGCCTGATAGTTTATGACGGCAATGAGTATGTATTAAAATGGCTAATCACAGAGGCTTTAGAGGCAAGAACCCTTTCATTATGGAAACATGTGC
>CALGGR010000018.1 GCA_937915755.1 uncultured Fretibacterium sp.
CCAGATTCATTTAATGAAAAAATAAGGAGTGATAAAAAATGATAAAAGTAGGAGTTATTTTTGGTGGAGAATCTGTTGAACATGAAGTAAGTATAATTACGGCTGTTCAAGCAATTAATTATATGAATAGGGAAAAGTATGACGTAGTTCCTATTTATATTGGAAAGGACCGTAATTGGTATACTGGTGATGCATTACTTGATATGTCATCATATAAGAATTTAAATCTTATTCCTGATATAGCTAAAGAAATAACTTTAACTAAGAAAAATGATATGTTTAAATATTCTATGGCGGTTTTAGCTTGTGCTATATTTCTAGGATTATTCTTTGTATTTTCAGATTCCCAGCTGTACGAGATAAAAATTTTAGGTGTTCTGTCTAGCATAGTATTGTAATAAGTTCCCTTTCTTATGACTAAAATGATTGTGAAATTCTGCCCTTTTGTTCCGCTTTGGCTCTGCCGAGAGTAGCCCTGCTTATTCCAGTCATAGCAACAACCTGCTTGTAGGAATGATTCTGCAATAGCTCCAAAGCATGGTCAATTTGGATTCTAGTAAATTTCTTGGGGCGACCATCACGGAAATTAGGATTTTGTCGAGCGACAGCTTTACCTTCCTGAGTACGCTGAATAATCATATCCCGCTCAAACTCCGAGAAAGCCAGCATAATATTCCTGATAAGTTTTCCCGTAGGAGAGCTGTCGATGATGCCCATGTTGAGAACATCGATAATAACGCCCTTATTGTTGAGGCTCTCGATGAGTTGGATACCGTGAATGACGCTCCTAGCGATTCTGTCGAGCTTAGTGATAATGAGTTTGTCGCCCGACTGAATGATATTCAAGAGTGTATCAAGCTGAGGCCGGGCGTTCTTAGAGCCGCTGAACACGTCCGAAAAAATCTGAACTGCCCCGGCGTTGCGTAGAGCATGAACTTGAGCGTCCAGAGAATTGCCATCGCGAGCTTGAGAGTAAGTGCTAACGCGAGCATAACCAAAGACCAAAAAATCACCTTCGTAATGAGTAAAAGAAATGAGTAAAGATAGAAAGAGATTATACAGCATGGAAGAAAGAAACTCAAAAGTGGTAACATCTGGAATGATTACACATGTGGCACTCGCTATGATATTAGGCAAAATAAAACCTAGAGGAAGATATCTTCTAGGTTCCGATGAAACTCTAGGGATTACCAAGTACGTTGAATTAAGTTGTCTATCCTTACAGAACAAATAAGGGCAATCGGCATCTGATGTACATAAAAAACGAGGGTACTTAACCCTCGCCTTTCTATTTTAACCTAAGCTATCTAAGTCCATTAACAATAACTACTCTAGCTCCAGGAGGAACATTTCCCATTTGTACTGGTTCTGACTTACTCTCAGTTACATATTCCGCCCCCAAAAGATTGTTTTTAGATAATGCGGCTAAATTAGCAATCAGCGTATTGTAATCACTCTCTTTACATTCATTAGGGAGCTGAATAGCCGTACCATAAGCAGGCCGTTCTCCTGCGTACATGTAAAGGTGTACAGTGTCATAAAGCCGCTCACCATCGCGACCTATAAAATACCGCGGAGTATCGGGCAAAGCTAAAAAGTCATCAGCACCGCCGGGAGAAATAACGCTCTCTAAAAATAACGATGCTTCTGTTCTAAGATCGTCTTCATTAGCTGTCCGTGTCAAGGTTTCTGGGAGTTTGTCGCTCCAATTCTGAAGAGCATGTATTTTATCATCAATAACAGCAGTACTTTTACTCGCGGATTTCGAATCCATCACAACATAGTCTGTATAAGCATTAAGCCTATCACGAACTGTTGGTACACTTTTGCTACTTTCAACAATAGCACCTGTGGCTCTGTCCTGATTCCAGACCTTTCTGTCATCAACGGCATACCACCCTGCTTCTCCAACTTCCCAAAATTCTTCGCCATTGTCATCGCAAAGCAGCCTAGCAAAGCCTTCAGGAGCATAAGCCTCCCTAACATTCCATTCTTCGCCATTGATGATACGCTCGCGCATACGTTCAAGCATGGTGCTGGGATCGCTATTATTGGAATTCATATGCGTGTATTCGAGGGCTTTACCTGTCAACAAATTGCTCGGTACTGCCTTCAAGTTAGACTCCAAGTCAGCAATTTCAATCTGCATCTCGACACGGTCTCTATCGGAAAGAGTATCATCCTGCGCCAAAACAGTTAAGTCTTTTATTCTAGTCAGAATGCCCACAGCTCTCTTAATAGCCTCGTCAACATTTTTCCCTGCAGAAGATAACGAATCTAACTGCTTAGTTCTATCAATAGCCGAAGACTTCTGCAATCCTACATTAAGCCTTAGAGCATAATCTGAAAACGCAAATGAATCTAATTTCGTTTTATCTTGTTGGATTGCTGGCAGAAACTGCTTATGTTTTCCGGCGACATTACTAGTCAATGCAACTTCAGAGAAAAAACGATGCTGTTCTCCGATCACTAAATAGGCCATCAAGATACCTCCTTTCCTTAATAGAAAATAACCCTACTTCTCATCTATTTCAAAAGTAGCATTTTCCCCAAAAAAACCATTATAGAAGCCATTTCCTCCAGTGGAAGCAAAATCTTTTACTTCGCCATCGGTTATATCTAAGATAAAAGCACCACTTGTATAACCAAGCTGAGAAACTCTACCATTGGTAGTAGTTTTCTCATTCCTAAAATATACTCCAGAAGTGTCCGTAGTACTCGTGCTATTCCTATAAAAATATATAGCAAGAGCATTCGACATAGAACTTACCCCCATGCCTGATCCCCACACATTATAAGAAACATGCTTAATAGAAGCGACTGCCGAGCTAGCGTGTGAGTCATGTAATGCTTCTCTAAAGGTTGTATCAGGTTCTTCAAAATGATAAACACAAAGCGGTTCAAGCCCATTTGGCACATCTACAACGGACTGAGAATTTATGTATAACTTATTACCTGCAGTATAAATAATCTCGTTATTCGTGATGTTTCTTCCCAAGATAGTCGCATTCGACAAAGATGAACTACAATTAAATGATTTTACCTTCAACGTGTAGTTATCATCCGAAGAGTTAAAAATCTTATTGTTATAGTGTCGAATGCGTACATAATGCGTAGCTCCGTTAGTTGTTACCAGACAATAAGGGTACGGTATATTCTCCGATGCTTTAGTTCCAGTTGGAACGGCCTGAATAGTATACAAATAATTAAAATTAGAACCATTTAATTTATATATATCAGCCACGATGTTTGCATTGTTCGAAATAAGGACAATTGCAGCTCCATTCCCTACAGCGGTAAACTTCAAGAAATCTATATCGTTACGCATAGAAAGCTCCCCAGTAGCATTACACATAGTGTTCAGAGAAGGGTAAACTGTACGTGCGTCATCTGGAAAATCATCAATCTCTCCTACACCTAGAGCAGAAGTCTCAACATGCAAATAATAATACATATTGCTTCCACCACCCTGATAAGAATTAACGCATATAAAATAGTAACTTCCACTTGCTATAGAAAAAGAAATGTGCTCCGCAACTGTTGGATTATTCATACTAGTCTCAAAGCTATAAAGATTTCCACTTGACACTTCATAACTATAAACATATAGATCATAATCTACAGTTGTGCTAGAAGGAACATCTAAATGAATCGTCATCTGACCATTTCTGTCAGCCTGCGTATAAAACCAATGCTGAGCACCAGTATCAGTGAGTGCATCCATATAGTAAGTACCAGGTAATATTTGAGGAGCTGTATCAGGACCTGTTCCTGGACCTGTCTCATCTTTTGTCTGAATATCTTTTTTAGCCGTATTACCGACTAACGTTTTGCTCAATGAGGAATAAGATACATTGAACTGCAACTGAGGTATTACATTCTTTCTATTGACAAGATTAAACGATAAATCCTCAGAACAAGAGATGACTTCTTTAGACAACTGCGTTGTCTCTAAATGTGATTGGCAGAATGCACTATCGGAAACAGACACAACAAAGACAAAAATGAAAACACATATACACCAAGCCACGAATGACCTTTTCATTAGTTAATTTCCTCCTAACAAATATTTTATTATTATAACATAAGGAAAAATCTCTCAGTCATAATGACAAGGAGAATATGGGACGTTCGGAAAGTTACAGGGTTGCTTCCTTCATCTGAATGTATGCGCGAATTATTTTCTGGTATTCCTCATTGGCCATAGCTTCCCTGATGAGAGCAAGAAGCATAGAGTTAAGATTAAGATCCTTGACCTTAGCGAGAATTTTGACATGCTCCAGTTCGTCCTTGTTAGGATAGATAGTAACCTGCTGTCTTTCCTTCGTTGGCATTGCCTCAGCGGGGTTTTGTTTGCGAGAGATGAATCGGGAGACATCGGAGTCAGACGCAAAAGCTCTTTTCTTAGCCATGAAGAAGACCTCCTAAAAATTCATCAATGAAGTGTCCGTAGTCGATAGCGGCGTTGGTAGCGGGGTAGTCGAAGATAGATTTGCGGTCAGACTGGCATACGCTGATGGTGTTGCACCTGCGAATGACAGTATTATAGACCTTTGTGTTCATGACCTGAGCGATTCTTGAGAGTTGTTCCTTCATGTGCTGGCCGATGATAGTTCTGGGGTTGAAGATGGTGATGAGAATGCCGTCAACAATGAGAGCCGGATTTATGAATTGATGAACGTCATCGAGAGTGGCAGAAAGTTCCATGAGACCGTCGAGAGCGAAAGCCTCAGCAGACGAGCAGATAACGATTTTGTTGCTTGCGACGAGAGAATTAGCAACAGCGACATTGAGAGCGGGAGGATTGTCGATGATGC
>CALGGR010000019.1 GCA_937915755.1 uncultured Fretibacterium sp.
TCCGGCCAATTAAGACGGCTGGAAGCACTCGACTTTAGTCGTGTGAGGCTTCACAAAAATATCCCCAGCGCAAAGTTCTTCACTCACGTCGGGGATATTCATTCGTTCACTTATTCGCCTATGGCAAAACGCTCAAACCGTCTGACAGAAATCTTTGTACCGAGCTTCTTCCCGGCCTCTGCGATTACGTCCTTGACCTTCTTGTCGGTGTCGCGGATATATTCCTGCTCAAGAAGGCAAACCGTCTCATAATACTTCCTGAGTTTGCCCGGAATGATCTTCTCTACCTTGTCGGCAGGCTTGCCCTCGTCGATGAGCTGCTGACGGTAAACTGCCTTTTCGCGGTCGATAACATCAGCGGGAATGTCATCAGAGACCAAATACTGCGGTGCTGCTGCGGCAATCTGCATACAAATCTCGTGGCCAAGCTCCGCAAATTCGTCCTTGTTGAGCGCGCCTTTGTCCTCCGCGTCAAGCTCAAGGAGTGCGCCGACCTTGTAATTGCTGTGAATGTAGCAGAATGCCCTTCCGTTCGCGGCATCAAAACGTGCGAATCTCTTGAGGACAATATTCTCGCCTAACTTAGCTATAATTGCCGTTACTAGGTCGTTAATGCTGCTTCCAGACTCGTGGACGCTCGCAAGGAGTGAGGGTACATCATCGTATGACTTTGCGGCAAGGTGGGTTACTATCTTGTCGCCGAGACCGTTGAACTCGTCTGTCTTTGCTACGAAATCCGTCTCACTGTTAAGCTCGATCATTACACCGAGTTTTCCGTCGTCGCTGAGAACGTGGAATATCCTTCCGTCTGATGCTGTGCGCTCTGCTTTCTTTGCGGCTTTCGCAAGTCCTTTCTCGCGGAGGTAGTCGATTGCCTTTTCCATGTCGCCGTCAGTCTCAGCAAGTGCCTTCTTGCAGTCCATCATTCCTGAGCCTGTGCGTTCGCGTAATTCCTTTACCTTTGCGGCTGTAATTTCTGCCATTTTGTATTAGTCCTCTCTGGTTTCGTCGTCGATGTTTCCTTCGTACTTCTCGTAGAGCCTCTCGCTTGCGGCGATGAGTTCCTCGTTGCTGATAGCTTCGGGTTCGCTGAGTTCCTGAACTGGGATGATCACAGCGTCCTCACCCTGCCTGCCCTCGATTACAGCGTTTGCCATTAAGCCGGTGATTAGCTTGATTGCGCGGATTGCGTCATCGTTTCCGGGAATGGGGTAATCAATCATTTCGGGGTCGCAGTTTGTGTCAACGATTGAGACGACAGGAATGTGTAACTTTCTTGCCTCAGCGATCGCGTTCTCCTCACGGCGCGGGTCAATAAGGAATATTGCGTCGGGTGTCGAAGCCATGTTAGCGATACCGCCGAGATACTTTTCGAGTTTCAGCTGCTCCTTCTTGAGGGCTGCGACTTCTTTCTTCGTGAACTCCTCCCAAGTTCCTTCCTCGTCATAGTTTCTGAGTTCAAGCATACGTGAGATTCTTCGTCTGATTGTGGGGAAGTTCGTCATGAGTCCGCCGAGCCATCTCTGATTGATGTAATACTGCCCGCACCTTGTTGCCTCGTCGCGGATTGTGTCCTGTGCCTGACGCTTTGTGCCTACGAAAAGGACATGGCCGCCTGCCGCTGCTGTCTCACGAATGAAATCATAAGCGCGGTCGAGACCTTTGACGGTCTTCTGGAGGTCGATGATGTAGACTCCATTGCGTTCGGTGAAGATGTAGGGTTTCATTTTGGGGTTCCAGCGGCGTGTCTGATGTCCGAAGTGGACTCCGCATTCGAGCAACTGCTTCATACTTGCTACTGCCATAAAAATACTTTCCTCCTAAGGTTAAAATCTTCCGCTCACTATAAATCATGTGAACAACCGCATGACACCTCTAATATAAACGTGAGCGTGCAAAATCTAAAGCGTACTTAAGTATACCACATAGGCTTGACAAAAAAGTCAGCCCTCTTGAGTTTTGAAGGCTGACTCCGAAAATTCATGGCAGGAATTGCTCTCAGTCCGAAAGCATTTGCATCTTTAACTGTCTGTCAAGTTCTTCAGCGCGGTCTTCGGTAGCCTGAGTGTAAGCCTCAATCCTTGACAGCCCCTCCTCAATGTAAGTTTCCGCAGCTTCATCACGCCCGGAATTTATCCATTCGTGCTGCTGCTCCTGCACTCCTTTGAACTCAGAGCGAGGCATTGTTTCCTTCAACGCGTTATAAGCCTCAGTCAGAAAATTATCTGCTTCCCTGAATGCCCTGCTGTTATTCCTCATTTTACGGTATTCAGAATCACTAAGGCCAAATGCTGAACCTGCAAGAACGAACATCAACATCACTGCTGAAAGTATACGTTTCATTGACTCTCACCTCTTATGTTATTCAGAAATTTCACAAGTAACTCCCCAAGCTCTTTAACCCCTTCCCGCTTCTCTGATGACGTTATAACAGGTACATCGTAAGAGTAAAGCCCGTCCCTTATGTAGCTGTCTCTTGTTGACCGCCATTTTCCGCGAGCGATCTTGTCGGCTTTCGTGAAGATGACGAAGATACTTTTCCCGTTAGCTCGTATCCATTCCTGAAGCTCCCTGTCATTCTTGAGGAGGCCATGACGGAAATCCACGAGATGACACACGAGCCTGAGACTCTCACGTCCCTTCATGTACGCGGCAATGAGTCTTTGCCAATCGTTTCGCTCGTCCTTGCTTCGTTTCGCGTAACCATAGCCCGGCAAGTCAGAAAGCCTGAAAGTCCCGGCGGGGGTCTCTGCACGGTAAAAGTTAATGCTCCGAGTTTTGCCCGGTGTCTGACCTGTCTTTGCGAGTTTTGCGCCGAGTAACGCGTTGATCAGCGACGACTTTCCGACGTTTGAGCGTCCAGCAACCGCGATTTCGGGAATGTCTTTGTCCTCTGGAATAAGCTGGCCCGGATTAAAGCATGTCGCCTCAAGCCGGGCATTAGTGATGAGTCTGTCAGTCATGCAGCAATTCTTTCAGCGGAGTGTCGGGGCTGTTGACGTATTCGGGGGTAATGATGAGCTTCTTGCCGGATTTCTCCTCGTCCGTCAAAGATGGAAGCTCGTACTCTATATCGAGCATCAAGTTCTCCATTATTGAGCGCAGACCCCTCGCGCCCGTCTTGCGTTTAACGGCCAATTCCGCAACTCTGTCCAATGCTTCGGGCGTGAAGCTGAGGCTCACTCCGTCCATCTCGAACATCTTTGCGTACTGCTTGACGATAGCGTTCTTAGGCTCCTGAAGTATCCTGATGAAAGCGTCCTTGTCGAGTTCCTCAAGGTTCACGATGACGGGGATACGTCCAACAAGCTCAGGGATAAATCCATAGGTTACGAGGTCCTCCGGCTCTGTCTGGCTGAGAATCTCATAGCCTCCTGACTTCTTGGCAAGTTCCCCGCCGAACCCCATCGACTTCTGCAACGCTCTCCTCGCTACGATCGGTTCGAGTCCGTCAAACGCTCCTCCGCAGATAAAGAGTATATTCTCCGTGTTAATCTGAATGAAATCCTGATGAGGGTGCTTTCGTCCGCCTTTCGGTGGAATGTTCGAGATCGTTCCCTCAAGAATCTTCAAGAGTGCCTGCTGTACTCCTTCGCCTGAAACATCGCGCGTTATTGAGGTTGACTCTGACTTCCTCGAAATTTTGTCGATCTCGTCAAGGTAGATTATTCCGCGTTCAGCAGCCTTGAGGTCATAATCCGCAGCCTGCAAAAGTCTCACGAGAATGTTCTCCACGTCCTCGCCGACGTATCCAGCCTCTGTCAGCGTCGTAGCGTCAGCAATCGCAAAAGGAACATTAAGCTTCCTCGCCAACGTCTGAGCAATGAGAGTCTTCCCCGAACCCGTAGGCCCGAGAAGAAGAACGTTGCTCTTTTGGAGTTCGACATCTGCATTCTTCTGGTCGAGGTTGTTCCTCACGCGCTGATAGTGATTGTAGACAGCGACAGAGACGACCTTCTTTGCCCTCGACTGCCCTATGACGTACTGGTCAAGATACTCGCTGAGTTCACGGGGCTTTATGACGGTATTCGAGAATTTCGGGGACTGAGATTTCTTTGCTGACGTAGTTCTCGTCTCCTCACTTGGGCTTTCCATTAACAGGTTGTTGAGGTCGACGAAATCGTCAGGGCTGAAGTAGCTCGGAGGCACAGGCGGAGTGTTACGCTCGGGCTTGCTGGCCATCATAATGTTGCATACGCCGATACACTGGTCGCAGATTCTAACGTTACCGCCCGGACCTTCAAAGAGTTCACCAACCATTGAGCTTGGCTTCCCGCAAAATGAGCAGCGTTCTTCTTCGGGAGGATTCTTTTGCTTCTTGTTCTTGTCTGAGGGCATAGTTATCTTGCCTCGATTATCTTGTCGATCAGGCCGTACTTCAGAGCCTCATCAGCATTCATATAGTTGTCGCGGTCAGTGTCTCTTGCGACTGTCTCATAATCCTGCCCTGTGTGTGAGGCTAATATACGGTTCATCCGCTCTTTGGTTTTGATGATGTTTTTGGCCTGAATCTCTATGTCGCTTGCCTGACCCCTTGCGCCCCCAAGAGGCTGGTGGATCATTACCTCAGCGTTAGGGAGAGCGAGGCGTTTCCCCTTTGCACCGCCAGCAAGAAGTATCGCAGCCATACTTGCGGCAAGCCCGACGCAGATTGTCGAGACCTGCGGCTTTATGTACTGCATCGTGTCATATATCGCAAGTCCTGCCGTAACGCTTCCGCCGGGGCTGTTGATGTAAATGTTGATGTCCTTGTCGGGGTCTTCGCTCTCAAGGAAAAGCATTTGCGCAACAATTGAGTTTGCTACGTCGTCAACGATCTCCGAACCCAAGAATATTATCCTGTCCTTCAGGAGGCGGCTGTAGATGTCGTAACTTCTTTCGCCGCGTCCTGTCTGTTCGATTACATACGGAATGTAGTAGGGCATTCGTTATTCTCCCTGCTTCTCCTGCTCAGGCTTTGAGAGTTCTTTGACTTCTTTGACGGCCATGTGAGAGACGAGAGCCTCAGCGGTCTTGTCCCATCTAAGCTGGTCAGTGAGGCGGTCAAGCTGATTCTTGTTCTCGTAGAAGTATTTTGCGACAAAGCCCTTCGACACATGAAGCTGCTCTGCTCTGCGGTCAAATTCAGCCTCAAGGTCAGCCTGCTCAATGTGAATGTCAAACTTCTTGGCGAGTTCGTCCATTACGAGGACATTCCTTACGGCAGTTTCCGCGCGTGTCTTGAGGAGTACCTCGTAACCCTTGCGTCCTTCCTCAGTGCCAATTCCGAAAGCAGTATTAAGGTCAATTCCGTTTGACTTTGCCCAATTCTCATCTTCGTTACGCATTGAGACAATCTGACGCTCGATGAACTTGTCGGGAATCTCTACGGTTGATTTTGACGCAACGAGGTCAACTGCGCGCGTGAGGAAGTCTGATTTGTTCTCCTGCGCAACCTCGCCCGTGATGTCCTGCCTTAGACGTTCGCGGTAGGTTGCATCGTCCTTTACGTCAGAATCCTGGCCGAATACGTTTTTGTAGAACTCCTCGTTGATTTCGGGGAGAACGTACTCCGAGACTGTCTCAATCTTCATGTTGTAGCTGACATGTTTACCTGCGAGTGCCCTGTCTGCGTGTCCTTCCTCAACGTCAAACACTGACGAGACCTCATCACCCTTCGACTTTCCGATTAGTGCCTCACGAACCTGTACCCTCACTGTCTCATCAGCAAGGTTGATTTTCTCGTGTGTGGTGTCGGGCTTGGGCTGCTCTTCTGCTTCTGAACCGTCAGGATTGAGGACGCGGATTGTAAGCTCAAGGTCAACCAAATCGCCGTCCTGAATGGGTCTGTCAGTCTCTTTGATGTCAGCAAGCTGTACCTGTATTCTCTTCGACAGCCTCTCGACATCAGCGTCAGTAACCTCAGTAACGACCTTCTCAATCTCCATGCCTTCAAACTCGGGGAGAGTAACTTCGGGCTTAACCTCGAAAGTAAGCTCACACATTACGGGTTTGCCTTCCTCAATTTTCTCTGTAACGTTGAGCGAAGGTGTGTCGATCAGATCAAGCTCGTAATCCTCAACTACCTGCTGAAGCTCACCGCTCATTAGCTTTTCGATTGCCTCATTGTAGATTGCATCACGACCGAAACGCATCTCGATGATTCTTCGAGGAGCATGGCCTTTTCGGAAGCCGGGATAATTTCCCTGCTGTGAAAGTTCTGTGATTGTCTTGTTGAGTGCTTTGGTGAACTCGCTGGCTTCGATTTCGAGCTTTATGCGGACGATGTTTTTCTCCTGCCCCAGCAATTCTGTTCTCATTGTGAAAATCAGGACTCCTTCTGTGAATGTGAAATTGCCCTGACAACTCAACAGGGCTTAATCAGCGGAAATTCTATCACAAATCGCGGGGGCTGTAAAAATCACGGCGGTACTATGTGGCTTGCTAGGTTTGGGCTTTGCCGATAAAATATTTTACATCAAGGGGGCTGAAACTTATGAGAACAAAACACTTATTCATGAGAATAATTATCGCGCTAATAATATCTCAGGCATTCTATTACGCAGTTGACACTTTAACCGTGAAAAATTGGAACAGCTCGGAGTCCCTCATAGTCCGGGTTATTGAAGCGGGCCCTGAGTCCGTAGTGCCTTCCGAAGATGAGGACAGTTACGAAATGTTGGAGCGTGATACGGTATTGCAGGTTCTTTCGGGGAATGATGCCGAGACACAGCTCAACGTTAAGACAGTCCGGCTTTCAGGGAGCGGCCTCGATGTTTCACCGGGAAGACGCTACCTACTTGTGTGGGACGCATTTTCTGACGGGCGCATTCAATACTCAATAGCCGACGCTTTCCGTGTTCCATCAGTCGCAGGAATAGTCATGCTGGTTGCAACGATGCTGATGGCACTCACAGGGTGGCGAGGATTTCTAGCGCTCTTGGGACTCGGTGCGTCAATCTGCGTTCTCGTCTTCACGATGATTCCGCTGACCGTCATGGGCTGGGACGCTGTATGGCTCGCCGTTGCCTCAGTCTTCATCATTGCAACAGTAACGGTATTATGCGTTGTACGTCATTCGCGTTACAGGATAGTAGCATTAACTGGAAGTCTAGGCGGGGTATTGTCAGGGTTTCTATGCGGGGCTGTGATGGTTTACATGTGGGAATTATCCGGGCTTGCAGGAGAAGGCTCTGCGCTTCTTGCGTCAACACTCCCATTCCTGAACATGAGGGGTATTCTTCTCGCAAGTGTCCTAATCGGCTCAATAGGTGCAGTACTCGATGTTGGGGTCTCGGTTACTGCGTCGATGTCCGAGTTCGTTGACTATGATGATGATATTCCGCTGGACAGATTATTGCTTGCGGGATTGAACGTAGGCACTGAAGTTTTAGGGAGTATGATTAACACGCTTATACTCGCATACATGGGAAGCTCTCTCCCTATGGCCATACTGATATGCAGCGCGGGCGTTGAACTTTACGGCATACTCAATGATCCGTATATTGCTCAGGAAATCGTGCAGAGCCTCGCTGGAACATTGGGGCTTCTCTTCACGATACCTGCTACAGCGTTCACGTTCGTAATGGCTGAGTCTTTCAGGAGAAAAATCTAGGAAATTGACATACTCCCCACACCTAAAGGCGGGCGATTCTGGTATCAATGAACCTTGCCTGCCGAAAAGGGTATGGCAGCAAGGACATTCCCATTCTCTTACCTTCAAGTCCTTCACCGCTGGATTTTCGTGGTCGCATACATGACAACGCTAGCTTGACGGGAAATATCTGTCTACACTACAAATTACCCGTGTTCTCAACTTCACCACTTCGTACTTCAAGATTTCCACGAAGCTATAGAAGCTTATAGCTATGAACTTTTCTGCCCCACCACCGTGCCATTCCTTTAATGTTCAGCGTTTCAAGGCATATGCAAACATATTCTTCTTGTACGTATATGCTAATTCTTTTCGCGCTCGTTCTCGGTTATGCGAACCTTCTTTATTCAGAGCTATATAATGAGTATGTCAAAATATAACTCCGTTTTTGTCAAGCACATGAGCTGCTGACTGTGGCTTTTCCCTGCTATGATAAAATGCCGCAATGACATGGGGGGAATTTCTTTGCCCAAACAAAGGAGATATAGCTAGATGTCGATTAAGTGTAAAATCGTGTAAAATTATGTCATGAACAGCACATTTAGACATCAAGCATATAAAGTTGAATTGAAGCTCTCAAGTGAACAGAAGCAAATAATTGAGCGGACTATTGGCGTATGCGGGTATGTCTACAACCTGTTCATAGTTGCAAACAAGGATAATTACCGTAACAGCTCTAAAGAATATATGTCTGGCTACGATTTCTCGAAATGGCTGAACAACGATTACAGGAAGGCCAATCCTGATAAGTCATGGATATGGGAAGTATCATCAAAAGCTGTGAAGAAATCAATCATGAATGCAGATACAG
>CALGGR010000020.1 GCA_937915755.1 uncultured Fretibacterium sp.
TCATCAATCTGAGCAAGAGGGCATAGATTAATGTTGTTAGCGGACTGGCCTAAATCGTAGAAGACGGAATCATCGAGAGCCTGACAGAGCGGATAAATGGATTTGCCGTTGTCAAAGAAGAATATTTGTCCGTTGTCGTACCGCTGGAACTGAGCTGCAATAGTAGCAAGGAGCGTTGATTTCCCTGCACCCGTCGGCCCTAAAATGAGAGTATGACCAACATCTCCGCTGTGAAGATTGAGAGAGAAGGGAGTACTTCCGGCAGTAGCGGCCTGAATGAGAGCAGGGGAGTTAGGAGGATAGAAAGGACACGGACAGAACTTATCGCCGATCCAGTCATTAGAGAGCGGCACAATGTCAGCGTAATTGTAGCTTGTAATGAGAGGCTTGCGAACATTTTCCTTGCCATGACCGGGAAGAGACCCCAAGAAAGCCTCAAAGTTATTGATGGATTCGAGTCGAGCGTTACAACCCGCGCGTTCAAAAACTTTGACGACCTCATGAGCGATATTATCAAGAAACTCCGGGTTAGAATGGCGAAGGACGACGGTAGAAGTGTGATTGCCGAAAGCGACTTCGCCCGAATGAGCGTCCTGCAAAGCGTTATCCAAATCCTCAACCATAGCAACCGCGTCTTGATTGACCCTGTTAGTCTGAACGCCAGTAATCTGAGAGAAGAGACTGCGAATTTTCTGCGCCCACTGTCTTCGTTTAGTCTCAATCTGACCTAGAGCCTCGCGCATGTCAGTGAGGATGAAACGATTAGACCACCTGAAAGAGATGGGCAAAGCCTGAAGGTCAGATAGAATGGACGGAAACGTCCCCGCCGGATAATTGACGAGAGAAACGCACTGCACATACTCGTGATTGTACTCAAGGTTTTTGCCGTTAATGCAGTCCTGAGCAATAAGGCAATCAAGATAATAAGGGAATGCGGGAAGCCTTACAGGATGCCAGTTACCATTGACGCAAGCATTGACAACTTCAAGCAGTTCAGAAGTGCCAGAGTAAGGGGCAGGAACATTATCTGGGTGAAAGGTCATGCGCTGAACCTTCATAATAAGGCTGAGAGAATCTTTAAGGCCGCGAATAACCTCCTCAAAACGTTCAAGCTGCTTTTCAACGACGGAATCTTCATTCTCACTGTCAGCCCCGAAGAGGAAAGTTTTAATGCGCTGTAGCAGAGGACTTTTCTCAAAAGCGGGAGGAACGTATGTAACAAAGATAGCCTGAATAGATTCATAATGTCCAGCTTCCTGCTGAAACTGTGCGAAACGTTCCATGTCGATGAGCTTAGTAGTAGTCTCGTGAAAAAGGCCGTCTGGGTAATTATGAGCCTCACGCCTGAAGAACTCAAAATGGACGCACCAGCGCATATCGAGCTGATGAATAGCCCTAGCCATCATCTCGCTTAAATGCTCCAATTCCTGAACGGTAGAACTTTCTAAATCTGGGCCAGTGAGCCAGAAGCCAGCGAGAAAGCCGCCGTTTTTGAGACCTAAGACTTCAGGAGCGACCATATGAGAGAAATTGAGAAGTTCAGCGAAGCCGTATCCTTCCGAATGATTAAGCAAAGGACAGCCTCCTTTCGAGACAGGAAGAGGTGCAGGGAGAATGAACCCCCCGCACCGATATGGAAGAAAGCATGTCAGATACTCTCATGAGTAAGATTTGTCCTGTTTTGACACGTATGAAGACCCGACGTAGTAATCCTGATACTTGACAGCTCTGGTGAAAATCTGACTGAACAAGGGGTCATACTTAGCGAGGACGGTCAAAACCTGAACGCCAAAGAAGAAGAATGCGATGCCGATTAAGACGTTGATGTAGTTGCCAGACCCCAGACCGCCGGGAAAAATTAAGGCGATGCAGAACAACATCAGGAGCAGGAACAGAACGCGATCGCAACCGCAAATAAGTTGCGGACGAGTGAGACTTTTACGGACAGGAATAACCCTTATTTCTTCGTCGTTGTAGAGCATCAGAAAATCAGACAGCCTTCCGTAGTGATGAAAGTGCTTGCGACGGTGGATAATGCGCCCATCATAGAGCCGACGAGAACAATCATCATGACCATTTTGCCGAAGTTG
>CALGGR010000021.1 GCA_937915755.1 uncultured Fretibacterium sp.
AGGAGTCTGGGCCGTATCTCAGTCCCAGTGTGGCCGGACACCCTCTCAGGCCGGCTACCCGTCGTTACCTTGGTGGGCCGTTACCCCGCCAACTAGTTGATAGGATACGAGCACCTCCTACAGCGCATTGCTGCTTTAACCCGAAGGCCTATGGGGTATTAGCATTCGTTTCCAAATGTTGTCCCCCTCTGTAGGACAGCTTCTCATATATTACTCACCAGTCCGCTGCTCCGTGAGGTCATTCCCATCGCTGGTTCAAACCTCCGTCGCTCAACTTGCATGTGTTACGCACGCCGCCAGCGTTTATCCTGAGCCAGGATCAAACTCTCAGTATTAATTTGTGAGATTTCGTTTGATTGGCTTTATTTGTACTATCGCTTCTTCATTACACGCTGTATTCACTTGTCAATTAACCTTTTGCTTCATCGTCGCTCTGTCTATCTCGCAACGACAAGGAGAAATTATACACTCCTTTTTCACAATGTCAACACCCAGATCAAAAAACTTTTTCGCATGGCCAAAACATGCTAGAATGCCGGCAATAATCCCACTTTGGAGGCTAACATGGAAGTCAACGAGAAAAGTCATTCGCAAATTTTTTGGCTGAAACTCATCAAAGAGAAATTCGGAATCGTCAATCCGGAAGAATATATCGAGTTCGAGAAAAGAGTCGACATTGTACACAAAAAGTTCATCGACGCTTATATACCGTCAACAGGAATCATAATCGAGCAGAAATCTCCCGGCCTTGACTTGGACGCGGCATTCGTTCAGGCAAAAAATTATTATGACTGGCTGCCGTTCTCCCAGCGCGGACGCTACATCATAACCTGCGACTTCAACGAGATTCACATTCACGACATGGAAGAACCTACAGCTTCCCCGCAAATCATTGCCGCAGAGGACGCGACAAAAGACAATCTTTCGTTTCTGCTCACGCCCGGCGAAACACGATCGCTCGAAGCAAGAATCTCAATCAATGCCGGAGAACTCATCAAAAAACTTTACGAGTCCCTTCTCGACACACTGGACAATACCGCAAGTGCGGAGAATTACAGCAAAGCTCAGTATGACAAAGCACGAGACAACATCAACGTCTTCTGCGTGAGACTGGTCTTTCTGCTCTATGCTGAGGACTCCGGGCTGTTCAACAAGAAGCAGTTTCATGACTACCTCAAGCCCCGCGCTATCATGGCCGATGAAGCACTCGAAAAATTATTCACAGTCCTGAAAACTCCAATCGACGAAAGACCTTCATCGCTCAAAGCCGAACTCAAAGCATTTCCATACGTCAACGGCGGACTCTTCGCGGACAATGTTGACTTCCCGCAGCTCGATGATGACATAGTCAACATGATAATTCATGACATGTCCGAGCAATTCAACTGGAAGGGAATATCACCCGTAATATTCGGCGCAATCTTCGAGTCAACAATCAACGACGAAACGCGAAAGAATGAGGGCATTCACTATACATCGCCACAAAACATTCACAAGCTCATTGACCCGCTTTTTCTTGACGGTCTCAATGAAACTCTCGACGCGATATTGTCAGAGCCTGAATCATTCGAGAGGACACAGAAATTATTGGCGTTCCAAGAGAAATTAGCCGCGCTGAGATTCTTAGACCCGGCTTGCGGTTCAGGGAACTTTCTCACGGAGTCGTTCATATCAATTCGCAGGCTTGAAAATAATTTGCTCGCCGCGATTCCTGAGAGTGAAAATCGGAAAGTCAAAGTATCAATCACTCAGTTTCACGGAATTGAAGCACACGATTTCGCCGTAAATGTCGCAAAAACCGCGCTATGGATTTCGGATCACCAAATGTGGAAGGAAACTCAAAGCATAATGACACCAGACAAGCCGCCGTTACCGCTCACGGATTATCATCACATCAAGCATGGCCGCGCAATGGATACGCTTCCTGATGTGGGCTGGAAGCTGGGAGGCTGGAATATTCATCATGACGATATGCTCTACATCATGGGCAATCCTCCGTTCTCTGGGTACTCAAAGCGGAGTGAGGGTCAGGAAAAAGAAATCCGCGATGCTTTCGGGAGAGGGAAAATTGATTATGTAGCGTGCTGGTTCAAGATTGCCGCAGAGTACATTCAGGACAAAAACACTAAGGCCGCTTTCGTCGCAACTAACTCACTCACTCAGGGTGAGCAGGTTGCGTATGTCTTCAAGTATATACGTGAATTGTGGCCAATAAAGATTGACTTCGCGTATCAGTCATTCGCGTGGAAAAACGAGCTTCCAGACCCAAAGAAGATGGCTCATGTTCACGTTGTAATTATCGGAATCAGCACTAACCCGCCGGAATTGAGGAGGCTTTACACGGCTGACGGTTTGAAGATGGTACGCAACATAAATTTCTACCTAGCCGAAGGGCCTGACGAGGATATTGCAGAGGCAAGAGACAAGCCAATCTCAGAGAACGTTCCGGAAATGATGGGAGGAAATCGACCGGTAGACGGAGTGCATCTCATTATCGAGGGTGAAGAATACGCAGACTTTATCAAAAGAGAACCCAAAGCCGAGAAATACATCAAACGCTATATGATGGGTGATGAGTTCATCAACAACATAACTCGCTATTGTCTTTGGCTGCTTGGGGCGAGTCCGCAGGAGATTAAGAGTATGCCGCTCGTTGCCGAAAGGGTAAAGGCTGTCAGGGAGTCTAGGCTCAAAAGCGCAAGGTTCAACACGAGAAAAGCAGCAGACACTCCAGCCCTTTTTGCGGAGATAAGGTATTCAGGCGGTAACTATGTAGCAATCCCTGAAATATCCTCAGAGAGTCGCAAATATATTCCTGTAGGCTTCCTCGACGATTCCGTGATACCCGGTAATAGTTTACGCATTATTCCTGACGCAACACTCTACGATTTCGGAGTCCTAACTTCGCGGGTACACATGGCATGGATGAGGAGGGTATGCGGACGTTTTGAGATGCGCTATATTTACTCGAACACCGTCGTCTACAACACGTTCGCATGGCCTAGTCCCACACCGAAACAGCGCGCTGAAATCGAAAAGACTGCACAGGAGATTCTTGATGCCCGAAACCTCTACCCCGACAGCTCGTTCGCGGCCATGTATGACGAAGCACTAATGCCGCCGGAATTACGACGCGCGCATGAATGCAATGACAGGGCGGTGTGTGAGGCTTATGGGTGGGATTGGAAGATTAGCGAGGAGGAGATTGTCGCGGAATTGTTCAGGCTGTATCATAATATTGTTGGCAGAACTGAGAAGAGGAGGCAGAACTGATAGCCTTACAATGTTCACTTGCAGATTATGGGATTTCTGACGCGACGTTGAGGAATTTGATTTCTCAAAAGGCGAATTATTTCAGTCGAGTGAGACTTCACATGAACTTTCAGCAGATTAAACCTGCTTGCTGCGATGTTTTCGTATGGATTGCCGTATGGCGTGATGTTATACGCTATTGGGTACTTTCCAGCGATGAAGTCAAAAGCAACCGCTACTATTCCTCTGGTCAACACCGCGGCAACGTTAGCGAGGGACAACTATGGTTAAAAGATACAAACATAGACGATTTTGACGAATATGAAGTTGGTGTTCGGGACATTCTTGCAAAGATAGTTGAAAAGAGCGGACGCAAATAATGCCGTATCATCTGCTATCGCGTAGTATTTTATAGCTCACGCTTGAGGGAGAGGATTACGTACAGGTACTCCGGCGAGATGGTGTACAACGCGTTTACATGGCCAAGTTACAACTAGAAGCATGAGATTGTTGGGTGAATTGAGCTGACGAACCTTAGTTGAAGCAGGAAGCTGCCATTTCTAAGAGTGGGGGTTGGTTTGTTGAGTGCTATAATCCAATAAACTCACATATTCAGGAGACAATATTCATGGCACAGTTACGCCTTCACAATCACAGCAACAACATAGACATGCTTCATGGCCCATTGCTGGGAAAGATTCTTTTATTCGCGCTTCCATTGGCGGCAAGCATGATGTTACAGCAGCTCTTCAATTCGGCTGACGTGGCAGTAGTGGGACGCTTCGACTCACCTCAGGCAATGGCGGCAGTAGGAAGCAACGGCGCGGCAATAAATCTCATGGTCAACCTTTTTGTTGGACTTTCCATCGGGGCAAATGTCATAGTGGCACGCTGCATCGGCCGAAACGAGACCGGCAAGATTCATGACGCTATTCACACCTCAATATCCCTCGCACTAATCAGCGGAGTGTTGTTGCTTATATGGGGGGTGTTAATCGCAAAGCCCATATTGACACTCATGAACACCCCCGAAGATATTATTGACCTCGCTGTCGTGTATTTCAGGATTTACTTCTTGGGTATGCCGTTCATAATGCTCTACAATTTCGGCTCGGCGATCCTGAGAAGCAAAGGTGACAGTAAGCGTCCTTTATGGAGCTTAGGCTTAGGCGGGGTAATCAACGTTATTCTCAACCTCATATTCGTAATAGGCCTGAAATTGAGTGTCGTCGGTGTTGCGCTGGCAACAGTAATCTCAAACGTGGTAAGCTCCATCATGATAATGTACTACCTAATGACAGAGGACGAACCTTTCCGCTTCAAGGTCGGCGATTTGTCGTTCAAGCGTGAACATTTCATTCAGATACTGAAGATAGGACTCCCAGCGGGCATTCAAGGTTCACTGTTCTCGATCTCAAACATGACGATACAGACAGCTATAAACTCGCTCGGTTCATATGCAAGCGCGGGAAGTGCTGCGGCGTTGAACTTCGACTTCCTCACGTACTATGTTGTTGCGGCGTTCACACAAGCGGCTGTAACGTTCACGTCCCAGAATTTCGGAGCGGGCGATTACGGGAGGTGCAAGCGTGTGTTCTCCCTCACTATGTCAACAGGGCTAATCTTCACTGGAATTGTTTGCCTTGCCTGCGCTGTATGGAAGACCGGGCTTTTGAGTCTCTACACGATCAATCCTGAAGTTCTGCGTTATGCCGAAGTGAGAATGATACATGCGGTTGCGTTCCTTTGGATGACGAACATATACGAGGTCAGCGGGGGTTGCCTGAGGGGAATGGGGTACTCTATGCTTCCGTCGGTGCTTGTGCTGCTGGGATGCTGTGTGCTTAGAATTGTTTGGGTTTACACGGTCTTTGCATGGGACAATGATTTTGCTGTCTTGATGAACGTTTACCCTGTTTCGTGGACGATTACGGGAATTGCTACGATGATTGCGTACTGTTATGTGAGACGTAAACTTTTCGCGTAATCACAAAAGAGGGACTGCGGAAACATTCACACAGCCCCTCGAAAATTCTTACTTCTGGCGGAAGAATATTATCCCTATCACAATAGGTACTGCCATCATCGCGAAGCCCATCCATATCGGAACGTAAAGCCCCATAGTCATAGCGAACATCGGCACCAATGCAGGCATACTCCCATAGACAGGTGCCCATATCGAGTTCCCTATTGCGAGAGTGTCAGCAGCATCAGTTTTACCGTCAGGGTCAACACAGCGGATCAGCGCAAGACCTGTCGGAACAGTACCCATTGACGCACCGAATGAGCCGCAGCATTTCTCGAACCAGTTATCGCGGTGCCACCATTTGCAGAGGACAATCGCGAATATTGCCGTGATGATTATCATTGCCGCGCTAACAATAAGAATCGGCGCGAACAAATCCGTAACCATCTTCAAGTTCATCGTGGCCATTGCTGAGACTATGATGATTTCGAGGCCGAGTCCTGAGATCGAGTTTATAGTACGGCGGTCAACATAACCTTTGAGGCTCGTATGCTTAATGATGTTCCAGACGACTATTCCTGCGAGTATTCCGTTCATCAGCGTTGGCAACGGTTTCAATGCGGGGATTACACCCTTGAGCCACGACATCACATTATTGCCAAGAAGCATACATGCGAGGACTATCGAGAGCTGTAACGAGAAGTTATCGATTCCTGAACTTGAGACTTTCGCCATTCCGATTGGAGTCTGCTTTTCGGCGGGCAATACTCCTCCGAACATGCTCGGATTAGCCTTGTAGTCATTCGTTGCCTGAGTAGCATAACCGCGGCGTACTCCCCAGTTAATGATGACCATTCCGAATATCATGCACGAGAGGACTCCGATGGTCGACATGATCATGCCTATATCCGTGATACCCTGTATGCCGTATTCGTCAGCCCAGACTTTCCCCGCGCCCGCAGCAGTTCCATGACCGCCCCAGAACGAGAAGACCGCCGCAGTTCCCCAGCCGAAGGGAAGCTCCGGCCATGTTCCGCTTAGTATCGAGCCCAGCCATGTACCGACACACATCTGCATACCGTAAATCGACACCATTATGCAGAGGTGAGCGAGGTATGCGTTGAGCTTTGACTTCTTCATGTCAACGCCTATGACCGTACACGTAAGGACGAGGTTAATCATGACTCCTGCCATTGAGCTGAATGACTTTGGGATTTCGACCCAGCCAAGAACCTGAGGCCCCATGATTAGTGCGAGGACTCCGCCGATTACTGCCGCCGGAATGTAGAGCCTCTGAAGCGGCTTGACTATCTCGCGTATTACGAAGCCCGCAAGAAGGAACGAGAAGAGAACGATTAAATCACCGAACATGCTTGCAAACGTCAATGCAATCCATCTCCTGAAATTGAAATTTTGGAACACTAATATTATACGGCATAAACTTTCATTTACCCGTAAGAATCCTTACCGTAACGCGCAAGAAGGCTCCCACTTCTGTAAGTTGGAGATGAATTGCGCTAAGTTAAGTTAAGCGTGATATAATTCTCCTCGTTGAATAACAGGAATAAATGAAATTCCGACAATAATATGTAGTTTTGAAATAAAACTTGGTACCTATGGTGCGTCCCTTTGGCAAGACGACTCCGACATGGAATCGGAGCGCAGACCTCGTTGAATTAGGAAGTTGCCTCTTCTATAAGTGGCGGTAGTTCACATATGGCTGGGTTCACAATATGTTGCCTAGGTGCACGTGTTTTAATTTTCTTTTTGCGATTGAGGCCATAGAATAAAGAATTTCCAGGTTCGTCGGAGGCTCATGGTAATTACGCGCAGGGAAATATCGTGATACATGAAGCGGAATATCCCGTGAGATACCAGCTATCCAGTCAACCATCTCCTTGAAAGAATCGATATTATCATTTATGCCTGGCACAACTAAGTGCGTCAGCTCCGTATGTATCCCGGCTTGAATAAACGCTTTGATATTATTCTTGACTGTCTCCAAGTTCCCGCCGAGTATCTTGTAAGCCTCATCACTGAACGCCTTAATGTCTATGTTGGCAGCATCGGTACAGGAAATAATTTCCGAAGCAGCTTCTTTCGACATAGCACCGTTTGTAACAAGCACTATAGCGATGCCATTTTCATGAAGCAACGGAGCAAAGTCGCAGATATATTCAGCTTGAAGAGTAGGCTCATTGTATGTAAAAGCTACAGAGTCCAAGCCTAGACTTTTAACATTTTTCACCAGCTCATACGGTGTAATTTCCTGAGTTAAAGGAATAAGCTTTTCAGGGCGTGCAATACGGTGATTCTGGCAAAAGGGACAATTCATGGTGCAGCCTAAACTTCCAAGCGAGTAAATGAAAGTATGAGGTCTCCAATGATAAAGCGGCTTCTTCTCGATGGGGTCAACGGCACAGGCGCAAAACTTCCCCAGATATGGAGAGTTTAGTACCCCGCTTTCATTGAAGCGAACTCCGCAAGCTCCAAAACTGCCGTCCTTAATCTTACAGCCCCTGAAACAAAGAAAGCATGAGACAGTCCCATCACTGTTTCTTTTCCACCAACGAGCAATCATAATTCCTTGTAACGCTCCACAGTGAAGCGTTCCAGCATAATGCCATCGAGGTCATACAAGCCGGCTTTCATGGCAGCAATCTGAACCTGCTGTTCCGAAGTATCAACACCCTCAAGGTCAGGAAGAAGAACGCCCCTCCTGTATCCCTTAGAAACGATAACGCCGTACTTCTTTGGGTCAAGCTGTTCAATACCTTTAATGGTCTCAGGCTCAGAGAGGACATCAACAGAAAATATCACACCATCCAGTTCATCTTTCGTCATTGGTGGAAATCGAGGATCGCGCGTTGAGGAAGATACAGCGTTTGCGATAATCTCCATGTCCAGAGAAGCATGGAAGGGGCTCAAAGTCCCTATACAGCCGCGAAGCTCTCCATTCTTCTTCTTAATCGAGACGAAGCAGGCTCTTTGTTCTTTCCATAATGGAGAGGCTATGACTTCATTTCCATCCTCAGGAAGGGGACGTCCTTCAAGCAGTCTTTTTACAGTTTCACGAGCTAGTTTTACGGGAGCGTTATTCATGAATTCCTCCATAGAGCATTGCAGTAGCCGACACCAAACGGCCATTCATGCGAGAAGATTTCTATCTTTGAACTTTGCCCAGCCAGTCCGAGCATTACCATAACAGAGCGAAGTCCGCATTCTCCAGCACACTCAATGGTAAGTTCATCAAGGCTGAGAATCGGAGCAGTTGAAGAAGTTTTGAGAGCTTCATCAACAGCAGCCTCAAATATGGTAGCATGATCAGGTTCGTATCCCGCCGGAGCATCAGGTGTAAGACGGTGAGAGAGATCCCCGCTTGCTAGTAAGGCCAGCTTCTTATCGCTCTTGAACAGAGCCAAAGACTGACCCATTGCGAATGCCTGCTGAGGAGTGAGACCTATTGGAGAAGAGATGATAACGGGCGGCAACTCTCCCCAAGCACGATGGAGAAAGTAAAGAGGCACCATGCTGCCCTGATCGCGGGTTAAATCCTCAAAGGCTCTAGTGTGTACGAGAGTGCCTGAATTTTCCAGATACGCGCAAAGCTCATGACCATCTGCTGAAATCATATCAAGCTTTACATTAGGAACTCCGAACATCGCAAAAGACCCGTGATAATTCACAGCAGCGTTTACGAACAATGCTCCGGGCGAGTAAGGCTGATGAGGTGAAAGGACGAACAGCAAATCCGGCTTTTCCATAAATGCAGTCATACTTTCAATTCCATTCAAAGTTTTTATAGCTTCAATTTCTCTTCCCCTGCCAATTTCCTGTAACAGGACAGGAGGGTGAGGCATTAGGGCTGACCATATCCATGACATAAAAATTCACCGCCTTTTAAGATTATTTTACCTCTTTCATAGTCTGTATGATTATCTTAGGTTTTTCCAAATGCGCAAGTGTTGCAAGATAACTTTCTTCTAACGATCCCATTTTTATTGCTTCTAAAATTTTCCTGTGTTCTTCAACAGTTTGCAGCATACGTCCCTTAGCTTGGAGTGAAAGGTACATCTGGTTGCTAATCTGGTAGAGATAATTCTGGAACACTTCTATCAATGACGCGTTATTGCTATAGGCTACTATCTGTTCGTGGAATTTCTGATCGTAAGGGGCAAATTCTTCAACCGTACCGTGCTTCTCAATAACTTTTTCCTGGTTGACTATGAGATTTTCAAGCAGCTTAATAACTTTAGCGGCTTTCGCTGTTTGATTGTTCCTTGCGAGTTGTACTGCACAGAATCCTTCAAGCGCGCATCGTATCTGATAGGTCTCAAGCAAATCCTGCTCGGTCATCTCATGAATCATGAACCCGCGGCTGGGAATGACATCAATATACCTTTCCTGCGCGAGCCTTTGTACTGCGTCTCGTATCGGTGTCCGTGAAATCTCAAGCTCCTTTGAGACCTTTGTCTCCGAATATATTTCCCCCTTCTCAAAATGTCCCCCAAGAATCATATCCTTCAACGCCTCGTATGCCCTAATCTGTAATGGCTTCATATAGTTCAACTCAAGCACCTTCCTTTATCGCTCATATAATACATCATGCACACACTTGACCAGTATACCGGTGTGCAGTATAATTGCATCATTCACGATACGCAACACAATCGAAAAGGGAGGTTCTTCCTAAAATGGGAAAGGTTGGATTCATAGGTCTCGGAATTATGGGCAAGCCAATGGCGAAAAACTTAATCAACGCCGGCATGAAGCTCATGGTTTCCGACCTCAATGAAGAAGCAGTAGCGGAAGTCGTCAAAGCAGGCGCGAAAAAAGGTACTTACGCAGAAATTGGGAAAAGCTGCGACGTTATAATCACAATGGTTCCCAACGGTGCAATCGTTCAGTCGATACTCTTCGGCGAAAATGGAGTTGCCTCGACGATTCAGAAGGGCGCTATCGTTTGCGACATGAGTTCGGTTACCCCTGTCGAGTCTCAGGAGTGCAACAAGAAGCTCAAGGAGTACGGAGTGAGTTTCGTTGACGCTCCAGTGTCAGGCGGCGAACCCGGCGCGGTTAAAGGCACTCTCGCAATTATGTGCGGCGGTGAACAGGCAGACTTCGACAGAATGAAACCGTACTTTGATGTTCTCGGTGATTCCGCGATTCTCATAGGGCCAAGCGGGAGCGGTTCGTCAGCAAAACTTGCCAACCAGATGATTGTGAACAACACCATCGCTGTAGTCTCTGAGGCATTCGTTTTCGCAACAAAAGCAGGCGCAGACCCCGAGAAAGTCTATCAGGCAATTCGTGGCGGCCTCGCGGGAAGTGCCGTACTCGACGCGAAGATCCCCATGATAGTCGAGCGTAACTTCAAGCCCGGCGGCCCAATCCGCATCAACCACAAGGACATCAAGAACTGCGTTGCTACAGCACATGCCATCGACGTGCCTATACCCTACACCGCACAGCTCTACGAGATTTTGCAGACGCTGAAGATTCACGGCCACATGAATGACGACCACGGCGGTATCGTTCAGTACTTCGAGAAACTTGCTGACGTCGAAGTGAGGAAAAAGTAAGCCATGAGACTCGATGTGTCAGTATTAAGCTCATTCAAGAAAATTGATGAAGCAGCCGTTGATGTTCTTCTTGGCAAAGAAATCTCCGAGAACAAGAAGAAGATCGTCGTCCTCGATGATGACCCCACAGGAGTCCAGACCGTTCACGATGTCTCAGTCTATACAGGCTGGGATCACGACAGCGTTCTCGCAGGATTTCAGGAGAAGAACAACCTCTTCTATATTCTCACGAACTCAAGAGGTTTTACCCAAGAGCAGACAACAAAGGCTCACAACGAGATCGCTTCAGTGGTCGACAAGGTTGCTCACGAAACAGGACGCGAATACATCTTCATCAGCCGAAGCGACTCAACTCTCAGAGGCCATTACCCTCTTGAGACAAAACTCTTGAAGGACAACTACGAGCGCAACACAGGAAAGAAGATTGACGGCGAAATTCTCTGCCCGTTCTTCAAAGAAGGCGGACGCTTCACTATCGACAATGTACATTACGTGAAGTATGGCAACGAGCTTGTCCCTGCAAACGAAACAGAGTTCGCGCAAGACCCCACATTCGGATACAAAGCCGCGACTCTTCCTGAGTACGTCGAGGAAAAGACAGCCGGTGAATACAAAGCCTCTGATGTTACGTGCATCTCGCTTGAGGACATTCACAACGTTGACTATGACAAAATCGAAGCCCAGCTCATGGCCGTAAAAGGTTTCAACAAAATCATAGTGAATGCTGTTGATTATGTCGACGTAAAAGTCTTCTGCGTTGCCTTGTACAGAGCGATGAGGAAGGGCAAAGTCTTCATGTTCAGGACAGCGGCCGCAATCGTGAAAGTAATGGGCGGCGTAACGGATCAGTCTCTTTTGACACGCTCTCAAATGGTCGTACATGAGACCAGGAACGGCGGAATAATTGTCGTAGGTTCGCACACCGACAAGACGACGAAACAGGTTCAGGCCCTGAAAGCCCTCAAGGATATTGAGTTCATTGAACTTGACGCTACCCTCGTGAAAGATGACGCTGCTTTCTCGCGCGAAGTCCAAAGATGCCTCGACAAAGAAGAAGAGTGTATCAAATCGGGGAAGACTGTCTGCTGTTACACCACAAGGGCGTTGATCAAAGCTGATACAGGCAACAAAGAGGACGAGCTTCGTTTATCCGTGAAGATTTCTGACGCTGTTCAGTCCCTCGTTGGAAGACTCTCAGTAACTCCCGCATTCGTAATCGCTAAGGGCGGAATAACTTCCAGTGATATCGGAACAAAAGCACTTGCCGTTAAACGCGCAAACGTTCTCGGTCAGATCCGTCCGGGAATCCCAGTGTGGCAGACAGGAGAGGAAAGCAAGTTCCCGCTCACTCCTTACGTTATCTTCCCGGGAAATGTCGGTGAAGCTGAGACGCTCAAAGAGGCCGTTGAAGTTCTGACTTCGAGGTAAATGTGATGATTCAGTGCGCCGTTATAGCTGACGATTTGACGGGCGGGAACGCTACAGGGGTGCTTCTTGCGGAAATGGGCTACAAGTCCTTCACAATCCTCAATGAAAATGGTACAGCCGCAAAAGATTGTGATTGCGTGATTTACCCTACAGACAGCCGCTCGATAAGTCCCGAAGAAGCGTACAGCCGCGTCAGAAATATCACGAGAAGTTTGTACGATACGAAGGACACGATAAAAATCTGGTCGAAACGTATTGACTCAACTTTGAGGGGTAACATAGGCAGCGAGACCGATGCGATGATTGACAGCATTTCAGAGATGACGGGCGAGGACGTGATAGCGATCTCCGCACCTTGCTTCCCGTCATCAGGGCGCATACTCGTGGGAGGCTATATGCTTGTCGGCGGCCTCCCTCTTCACAGGACGAACATAGCCATTGACCCAAAGACTCCCGTTAAAAGTTCTGACATGGTGAGCCTTTTCCGAAGCAAGTATCCTGTTGCCTCGATAGGTTTGAACGGCCTCATGAACGGTAAGCACAAGCTCGCTGAAGAAATAAATTCTCTTGCCGACAAAGGAAATCGTATCATTATCATCGACTGCGTAACTCAGGAGGATTTAGACCTCATTGCAGACGCTGCCATAACAAGCGGGCGAAAATTCGTAGCCGTAGATCCCGGAGTTTTCACGGCGACACTCGCACGAAAGCTCATCACTCCCAACGAAAAGAAGGAACGTCTCAAGATTCTTGCTGTCGTTGGAAGCGTAAACCCAAACACAACCGCGCAGATGGAGGAGCTTTGGCTCTCACAGCACCCCATAGCGAATGTATTTGTTGAGACGCGGAGGCTCTTGGATTCGGACGTGGAACGCGAAGAAGAAATATCACGCATAACTTCAGAAGTTTTGGAGAAAGCACCTCTTCACACAATCATGACCGTAACAGGAGACGGCATATACCCTGAGAAGCGCATAGATTTCACGCCATACATCAAGAACGGAGACTCAATCGAGGAAGTTACAGGGCGCATCAATGACTCTCTTGCTGAGATTGCATTCCGCATTCTTCAGGGCGAGCCGTTGTTCAGGGGACTTTACGCGAGCGGTGGAGATGTTACGCAGGCTTTGTGCAGACGTTTCGGAGCTTCAGGGCTTGACTTGAAGGGTGAAGTTCTGCCTCTTGCGGCTTACGGCCTAATGCTCGGCGGGGACTTCAGCGGCTTGCACGTTGTAACAAAGGGCGGTAGTCAGGGAAATTCAGACGCCATAAACCGGTGCGTGAACTACCTGAAGGAAAAGTTATTCATTTAAGGGGGGAAATTTTATGACAAAACCTGTTATTGCTGTACCTATCGGAGACCCTGCTGGAGTAGGGCCTGAAATCGTGGTGAAAGCCCTGACGAGTGATACTGTCCGTGAAAACGCGAACTGTATCATAATCGGGGACAAAAAGGTAATCGACAAGGCAATCGCACTTACTGGGGCAGGCTTGACCGTTCACACATGCAACGGTGTCAAAGATGCAGATTTCAGGGACGGTGTTCTGAATCTCATTGACCTAGACAATATCGACATGGCCTCTTTTGCTTACGGTAAAGTTCAGGCGATGTGCGGACGTGCGGCCTATGAGTACATTGAGAGAAGCATCAAGCTGGCAATGGACGGAGAAGCCGCCGCAGTAGCGACAACTCCAATCAACAAAGAAGCACTCCATGCCGCTAATGTTCCTTTCATCGGACACACTGAGATATTCGGTGCTTTGACCGGCACTGAAGACCCGCTGACTATGTTCGAGACAAACGGGCTTAGAGTGTTCTTCCTTACGAGGCACTTATCACTCCTCCAGATGCTCGGGCAAATCAAGAAGGACAAAATCGTCTCATGCGTCAAAGAATGTATTGCTGCTCTTGAGCGTTTGGGAGTAACTGGCGGAACTATGGCTGTCGCGGGATTGAATCCTCATTGCGGCGAACATGGCCTCTTCGGCTGGGACGAAGTAAACGAGATTGAGCCGGCGGTTGAACAGCTCAAAGCAGAGGGCTACAAGGTTGCAGGCCCAATAGGAGCAGACTCAGTGTTTCATCAGGCGGCTCAGGGACGTTACAGCAGCGTTCTTTCGCTCTACCACGATCAGGGACACATAGCAACAAAGACTCTCGATTTTGAGCGGACAATCTCAATCACAAACGGTATGCCAATCCTTAGGACGAGCGTTGACCACGGTACAGCGTTCGACATCGCGGGGAAGAATATCGTCAGCGAGGTTAGCATGGTTGAAGCTATAAGGCTTGCGGCAAAGTACGCGCCTTACTTCACGAAGAACAAGTAAGAGGAGGAAAAGTAAAATGACATCAGCAATAAGCGGCAATCAAATGTTCATCGGTCTTCTTGTCGGAATAGCTCTGTTAATATTCCTGGTACTGAAGACGAAAGTTCAGGCGTTTCTGGCACTAATTCTCTGCACGGTCGTAGTCGGTGCTGTCGGCGGAATGCCTTTGCTCAACACGGCTTTTGTCGGAGCAGACGGAGCAAATCACACAGGAAGCATAATCAGCTCCATAACAAACGGTTTCGGCGGAACACTGAGCAGCATCGGAATCATCATAGGCTTCGGCGTCATGATGGGTCAGATATTTGAGGCAACAGGAGCGGCAAAGCGAATGGCTCACACCTTCCTGAAAATGTTCGGAAGAGGACGTGAAGAAGAAGCCCTCGCGTTCACGGGATTCTTGGTCTCAATACCTATATTCTGTGACTCAGGTTTCGTAGTCCTTGCCCCGATCGCAAAGGCACTCTCGAAGGTAACGAAGAAGTCAATCATAGGCTTGGGAGTTTCCCTTGCTGCCGGACTCGTCATCACTCACTCGCTCGTTCCACCAACTCCCGGCCCTCTCGGTGTCTGCGGAATTTTCGGCGTTGACGTTGGCGGTTACATACTGTTGAGCATTGTCCTCGCAATCCCCATGACAGCGGCTTGCATTTGGTACGCAAGAAGAAGCCTCGCAAAGAAATACTACTGGCTTATGGACGAGAATGACAACGTCGTGAAAGCTGAGTACCAAGCCCCTGACTACGATGCGGCATTCAACATGGACATGACAGGTGTACCCGGGACAATGGAGTCGTTCATGCCATTGATACTCCCGATCATCCTGATACTCATCAACACGGTCGCTTCAGCTCTGAAAATGACAACGGGATTCATGGAGCCTGTAATCTTCTTGGGACAGCCCATAGTCGCAGTAGGACTCGGACTCATCGTCGCAATCTTCACGCTTGCACGCAACATGACCCGCGAGAATGCCCTCATGGAAATGGAAAAGGGAATGGCCAGCGCAGGAATCATTCTTCTCGTTACTGGCGGCGGCGGAGCATTGGGGAGAATCATTCAGGACTCAGGACTCGGTGCGTTCATGGCCGCGAAACTCTCACAGAGTGCAATCCCTCTCGTAATTCTTCCTCTCGTCGTATCAACGGCGATGCGCTTCATTCAGGGTTCGGGTACCGTAGCTATGGTAACGGCGGCAAGCATAACTGCCCCGATACTCAATGACGCGGGAGTTAATCCTCTTCTCGGTGTCGTGGCGTGCTGTGTTGGCTCACTGTTCTTCGGTTACTTCAACGACAGCTACTTCTGGGTCGTGAACAGGACGCTCGGTGTCAGTGAGGCAAAGGATCAGATAAAGATTTGGTCATTCACAAGCACGATTGCTTGGGCAGTCGGAGTTGTCGAAATACTAATCCTCAGCCGCTTCATGTAATGTAAGAAGATAAAAAGAATCCCCCGGCCATTTCCTGACTGGGGGAATTTTTTTACCGTCGCAAAACTTTCGAGAGAAACTCTATCGTTCGCGGCTGTTGTGGGTGGTCAAAGACTTCTTCGGGCGTACCTTCCTCGCTTATTACTCCCTTGTCGATGAATAGCACCCTGTCCGCAATCTTGTGGGCAAATCCCATCTCATGCGTAACAAGGTACATAGTCATTCCGTCGTCAGCAAGCTCCTTCATGACATCAAGAACTTCGCCGATCATTTCTGGGTCAAGCGCACTTGTAGGCTCGTCGAAAAGAAGAACATCAGGACTCATTGCCATAGCCCGCGCAATCGCAACCCTCTGTTTCTGTCCGCCCGATAACCTGTCAGGCCACTCATCGATTTTGTCCGCAAGCCCGACACGCGCAAGAAGTTCCTTAGCCTTAGCGTCGGCCTCGTCCTGAGTCATAATCTTCTGGTCAACAGGTGCAAGCGTCAAGTTCTTCCTAACCGTCAAATGCGGGAAAAGATAGAAATGCTGGAACACCATTCCCATCTTACGCCTCACGAGGTTAATGTCGCACTTTGGAGACGTAATATCCTCGCCCTTGAACGTGATTACGCCCGATGTAGGCTCCTCCATTCGGTTGAGGCAACGAAGAAAGGTTGATTTCCCAGAACCAGAAGGCCCGATTACAGCGATCTTCTCGCCCTTATGGATTCCCGTTGATATTCCGTTGAGGACACTCAATGTCCGGCCATCTTGAAGCCGAAACGTCTTGTGCAAATCCTTCACCGTAAGAATCATGTCGTCATTCATGGCCGTTACCCCCTTCGTCCGCGACTGAGCCACTGTTCGAGCTTCTTCACGAGCTTGGTCAGCACCATCACCATTATGAGATAGATTATCGCTACCATCACAAGCGGCTGTGAGTGTTCGAGCGTCAACGCCTGAATGTTCTGCCCGGCCCTCGTCAAATCGTCAATACCTATGTATCCGGCGATTGATGTCTCTTTCAGAAGCGCTATGAACTCGTTGAAGAGCATTGGAACGACGTTACGCAAAGCCTGCGGGAGTATGACATGCCTCATTGATGAGCCGTAAGTAAGCCCCAATGATCTTGCCGCCTCCATCTGTCCGGGGTCAATCGACTCAATTCCGCCCCTGAAGATTTCCGCGACATATGCCCCTGAGTTCAAGCCGAATGCCAGGATTGCAATGTACTCGGTGTTGAGGTCTCTTGCTGACGCGAATATCGTGAAGTTCCAGATCAGGAGCTGAACCATCGCAGGAGTCCCGCGAAGAACCGTGATGTATGTCTCAGCGAGTTTGTTGAGGACGGGAATGTGCATTCCGCCGTTGTAGGCAACTCGTATGACGCTGAGTATAAGCCCGACGATTACGCCGATTATCGTTGCGCCAGATGTCATGAAGATCGTTGACTTCAGGCCGTCAACAAGCATCATGTAACGGTCGTCCTTCACGAAATTCTGATAGAACCTCCGATTGAAGTCAGCCCATGCCTCAGCCGTGAAGAACCCGGATTCCCACAGCGCATAAAGCAGGAACGCGCCTACAAATCCAAGAAGTATATCGCCGCGACCTGCGCCCTCGTAACGCTTACTTCTCATAGTCATTTGCCCGAACAAGTGCAACCTGCCTCACGCCGTCAACGTAGTTGTCCGAGAAGTCCATGTTCTCTTTGCGCTCCTCGTTCACGGTGATACCCGCGCAGATCATGTCGACTTTTCCGGTTGACACGGCTGTGGGGAGAGCATCGAAGTTCATGTTGATGATTACGAGTTCCTTGTTGAGCTTCTTGGCGATGTTGGCGCACATCTCGATGTCGATGCCGATGAATCCGTTCCCGACTTTCAGCTCATAGGGCGCGAATCCTGCCTCTGTTCCGACGTAGAGCTTTCCGTCCTCAGCACCCTTGTTGAAGTCGATATCGCTCGGTTTGACTGCTGAATAGTCCCCGTCGATGTACTTCGCAAAGATTGCAGACATAGTTCCGTCAGCCTTCATCTCTGAGAGTGCTTTGTTGACCTTTTCAACAAGCTCCGTGTTCCCCTTCTTGAAGCCGATTGCGTAGCTTTCCTCGCTGAGTGCCTCGTCCATGATGGCGAGTCCTTCGACTTCGTTCAGGAATCTTTTCGCAGGCATCTCGTCCATTACGATTGCGCGGATTTTCTCCTGCCTGAGAGCCGCTACTGCGTCAACGTACTTCTCGTAGGTTGTGAGGAGTTCGCCCTTCTTGTCGCCGAGCAAGTCCTCAGCGATGTACTGCCCTGTTGTTCCACGCTGTGCCGCAAGTCTTTCACCTTTGAGGTCGGACGGGGATTTGAGCTTTCCGCCGTCAGCAAAAGCACACGAACACAACGCAACTACCAACATCAACGCAAAAACTTTCTTCATGGTAAGTAAAATCCTCCCTGTGAAATTTTGTGGTTAATTATAGCGTAATCGTTCTTCATTGACATAGCCACATTGAAAACTGTTCAACCGTTTCGCAACGGATTTCCCGAAACTGGCAGAGCTGTTTGTCATTAGTCAGGAATATATCGCAGAAATTGACACATGCTGAGGCCAACTGTAATGCGTCCATAGTCTTGAAGGCCGGATATTCCGCTCTAATTTGGGCGGCTTTAACAGCGGTTCGGTTGTCGATTGGTGCGGTCTCAATCCCTGCGTCATTGATAAACTCGAAGAATACATTTATCTTTTCGACGTTTCCAGTCCTGCATGGGAAAGTCAAATATTCTGTTACGGTTACAGCTGAGGTGATAATTTTTACGCCCGAAGTCAGCAGCTCATAGAATATATCCCTCATCTTGTCCGCGTAGTTTTCATCGTCGTCAAGAAAATATATCAGCGGGGCTGTGTCAAGAAAAAGCCTGTTAATTTCTATCACAGTCCCTAAGCTCCCTTATATATTCCTGAGCATCACCGTCAAACATCTTATCTCCCCTGCCCATGTAACGACGAAGATCGTCAATACACTTCCCGGCAACGTGAGTATATTCTGCTTCTACAGTGAGAATATCTGTGTCCTGCATGAAGTCAGCTCCCTATCTTCATTTTTCCATCTCAACAGCTCCACGGCTCTCGAAAAGATAAGGCTCAGAAATCACTACTCCTGCCATCTTGTCGAGAGGGTAAGGCAGCAATTCACGCTTCAGGTTGTAGGCGTTGCGCGTCCAGAAAACAGCATCAACTCGCCCCGATGATATTGCCGTCTGTCTTGCTCCAGCACTAAGGCTCACAAGCTCAATGTTCCGCCCGGTCCGTCTTGAAAGCTCCGCGAGAAATGCAGTGTTGAAACCCGCAGGTCTCCCGTCCGAAAGTATGCAGTCCATCGGAGGAATGTCTCCGGTAACAGCTACCTTCATCGTTTCCGCGCCCTCAATCTTCGGCATATCGACGGCTACGGGGTCATTGTCTCCGAGTTCGATGATGTTATCGCGTATGAGGCGTTCGAGAGTACCGTCAGCTTTCATGTCGTTGATTGCGAGGTTTATGGCAAGCATTTTCGCTTTGTCTTCCTCACGCAATGCCAGCGATAAGCCGAGTATTGCGTTGTGCTTGTTGTCGATGAGGTTAAAATCTTTGTTGCGGGCTGTGATGTATTCGGCGGTGTACATTCCGGCAGCGAAACGGTCGATCTGTCCAGCCCTAAGTGCCATGATCATCGAGTTCATGTCGTCGAATATCACGATCGTGTTCGTGTTCCTGAACATTTCTGACTTTCCCTCAGCTCCAGCAACGTTCTCAGTCCAGCGGATCACGTCCTTCTCGTCCTGCCCTATTGGAGCAAGAACACCAATCTTCGCCGGTGAAGCATTGGCGATTGATGACAGCGCAAGTAATGCGAGGATTGTTATTATTCTCTTCACGTTAAGACCTCCTGTGAAATTCTTATGCCTGAGAATTATACAGCTACATTTTCTCCATAGCTTTGACCGCAAGATCAACAGCATCGCCCCTCGTGATCTCACCTTCAGGAAGTGAAAGCTCCGTGCCAGTCAGTTCCTTCACACGAGCCGAAAGTTTCTGCCTTTCCTCATCGCTCAGAGGCTCATCAACCCCGAACCTCCCGGCGTTCAAGTCCCCTGTAACCTCCATTATCGTTGGGATTCCATGAGTCTCATTGCTGGGATATTCCTTCGGCTCAAGGAGGCCGTAGAGATTCGAGAGCTGAATATTTCGGTTGTGCTTGTGTTCCGGCGGTACATCTGAATACGCGCAGAGCGACAAGTTCACCCCCGCTTTGAGAAGTGCAGACTGAACATGTATCGCGTTGACGTATCTGGGCTGAACGTTTCGTGTTACAGCGATTGCCGCCAAAGCTCCAGCCGCCTGCCCGGTCATCATCGTTATGGGCTGAAGCCTCAACGCTCCCGAAACAAGCCGCGACATTGAGAGGTTCTTTTCCGCGAGAATGAGGCCGTCGATATTTCGCGGTATTAACGTTCTCATTGGCACCTGGAAATTTCCCATCGGCCTGTGCTCCTCAATGTAAACCGCTTTCTCCTGAATATCGCTCTCCATATCAGCATCAATGTCCGTGTGATGAAGGTCAAGGTGGTAACGACCTATCGCTATTGCGTCCTGAAACTCAAGACTCTTCCTTCCGTCCTTGTAGCTCAGCGAGTTTTCGTGAAGCTCTCTTGATGTCAGTGTGTATTCACCGACTCCCCTTCTCGACTCCCTCACGTAAGGCACGGGCGGGCAATGGCGGGCAATAACCTTCCATTCGTCCGGGAGATCCTTTGCGGCTTCCGGAAGTTCACCGTATTCATTCTCATCAACAGACCAGTCCTCGCCGAGTTCGTTTTGAACGTAGTAGATGAAGTGCAGTGTCTTGATGAGCGCATCACGTTCGAGGCGTTTGCGGAGGTTTCTGTCCTCAAGGTATGAGACAGGGAGGCCGTACTTTGCGCCTAATCTCTGCTGGCCGGGAAAATCATTGCCCCAATTCACCGCGCATTTCGTGAACAAGTGCCAGTTTTCGCGTGAGGAGTCGTAATTTCCGGGCGTGAAAGAGTCGGGAATGCCCCTGTACGCGTTGTGAGAGACGAAATTCACGGGGAGTTTCACGGGATATACTCCCTCGAAGTCAGAGCCGTTGCGAGTAACGTAATCCGCGTAATTCAGCCTCGCCATGTCGTAGCCTGGAAGCGGATTTTTCGGACGGAGGTGTTCAGGTACACCGTTCGGGTACTTTCGGATTACCGCTGTCCATGTGATGTCCTGAATCATTGCGTCAGGGTTGATTGCGGGGGTGATTGAGTTTCCGGCTCTGTAATCTGCTCCTGCCAATGGGAGAATGTCGCCGTATTCTGTCGCGTCAATGAGGACTTTGCAGGTTATGTTCCTGAGACCTTCTGGTGTTCGGACGATTACGCTGTTTATTCGAGGGGCATTGCTTACGCTGTCGTTGTTGACTGAGATTACTTCCTCTTTTCCGACACCGATGATTTCCGACTTGTAGAGAATATCAGGAGCGTCCTCGCCTCTTGCCATGTCCTGAAGAATCTTGTTGCCGATGTGAGGCTCGAAGGCTTTGAAGCTGGTACTCCAGTAGCTTGTGTTGATTGATTTTCCTCGAGCAAGGTAATACTCCTCAACTCTTCCTATGAAGTCGGCATAGATTCCGCTTGACTGATTGCTGAGGTCGTCCATGTTGGGGACTCCTGCCGCGACTGCCTGGCCTCCTAGCATGTTTGAAGGTTCGACAACGAGGACTTCAGCACCCATTGAGGCCGCCTGAATTGCCGCTGAGATTCCGCCTGTTCCTGCTCCGGCTACGATGATGTCGTAGTGATCCTGAATGTTCAAGGCATAAGCAGGTGTTAATGTGAGCATGGCTATGAGTACGAGAATGATGAACACGATTTATCCCTCCTGTGTGAGATTTACGATAGAGATTGTATCAGATGATATTGTGTGAAAATGTGAACTACCCCCGCTTATAGAAGCGGTGGCTTCCTAATTCATCGAGGTCAGCGTTGCAACATTTCTGTTTCCGTCTCACGTCCTCTCCAAAGGCGTTACTTCCCTGTGTCCCACAGGTACTTCGTTCTACAATAGTTTGCTTAGACAACAATATCATGTTTCGTGCCGCATGGATGTCCCTGTCTTCCTTATACCCACATGGGCATTCATACACTCGGTCTGAGAGTTTTATGTCTTTCTTGAGATTTCCGCATTTAGGGCAATATTTTGTCGTTGGCATACTCTTCGGCAGAACTATTACCCGCTCACTGTTCTTCAGCTTCGTCTTCACTAGTCCTAACACCGAGTGCTGCACTGCCCTTCCGAACAGTCCTTTATGCCAGCCCTTCAAGTTCTCATCCTGCATGTACACTACCTCATGTTCTAGCAGCTCATGCGTTATCTTATTGGCCGCATCACGCTTCTTGTTGCCTAATTTCTGGTATGACTTCCTCATTAACTTCCGGGCACGGTATCGGTTGCTTGAACCTTTCTTACGTCTGGCTATTAACCGCTGGCACTTCTTTAACCGTTCACTTTCTCCAATCAATACCTTGAATTTCCGGCCGTCTGAGGTCGTTATCGTCGTCTTAATTCCCATATCTATTCCGATTTCAGGCTTATACTTTTTCTTCTCACCTCCCTTGTCATGATACGTCGTTATTGCCAGATAGTAGCCATCGGGCAAATTTAACAGCTTAGCGTTCGCAAACTCAAGGTTCGGAATATTCCAGAACTGCTTTGCTCCTCGAATTTTTAAGCTCTTGCTAAAGCCCTGAAGTCCTATGTGCTTGTCATCATTGAATCTATACGTTATCTTATGTTGCTGAAGATTTATCGACACATAATCTGACTTGTAACGCAGTCCACCAACTTTATGGTTATTCTTTTTCAGTGAGGACAGTGCTTTGAGGCTAGACTTTATACTCTGTATCACTGACTGCCTCATTTGTGATGAGATGTACTGCAAGTCATGCGTTACCGAAGGACGAAGTACGGGATTTCTGTCTTTATCCAAGCCGTGAACTGTTACTATCTTTGTATCATAATCGCTTATATCATAATCGTTCATGAAAGTCAAAGCGTCATTGTACAGCCATTTAGCCTCGACAAAGAGCATCTTTAGGTGTTCCCTTTGTGCTTCATTGAGATGAGAGAAGTCGATTTTCACCCGATATACGTGACAAACTTGAGACTTTCGTTTTTCTCTGGTCTCTTTCCCCTTCTCACGTATTCGGTTATTTTTCTCCAATCTCTCTGCTTCTGTCATATTTATCACTAAAATGATTATACTATACGGCGCAATTCATCTCACACCTAAAGAGGTGGGAGTTTTCTTGCGGGTTATGATAAAATTTATACTAAGAATCAAAACTCTTCGCAGCCCCTTTTCTAAAAACAAATGCAGTATAGGGAAAGAGGTTTGTATAACTGGGTTGCTTAGGGTAGGATCAGGCAGGATAGGATAGAGAAAGGGTACAGATAAAGTGGAAGCTATGACTTTTAGTGAATTTGCTAACAGGCTTGGAATAGTGATACGGTCAGAAAGTAGTACTGCTGCGTTTACCCGCACTCTTTTTGAAGCTATCCTGCCTGAAGATAGATTGGATATTCTCAGTGAATATGCAAATAGTACATAATAAGGCTTTCTACAATGGAAATTCAAATATCACCAACATTGCCAAAAATAAACACACGCAGGCAGAAAACTTTTGACATCACATGCTTTAATCATCTTTAGTTTTAATTCGGTTTCAGGCTCCTTTATTTTATTATTTATTATCTCACCTATGGTATCTACAGAATTGCCCATAATTATTTCAGTTTGATTTACCTTGTTGAATCAACGATTTGCATGCAACTCAGCTTTTATCTCTGTCAGTTACATCATGTACTGCCATTTCTCCGAATTATAAGCAAAATTCCTGTGCTTCTTCAGCTTCACTAAATGCTTTTGGAGCTTAGATTTATCAAGATATTTACCGTATAACCTGTATGTGTGCATTATAAAAACATAGAGAGAATCACACAACACTACTTATATTAAGCCATTTATCTCCATAGCTAAAGCTGGGGGTTTTCTGGCTGTTTTGGGTAAGATATAATTGTACGAAAATTTTGCGATTTAAGGAGTGAATTTTCATGGCGGAAAATGGCACAAAGAAGCGCATCTCTCTCCTCTGAAAAATCTCAATCGGATTCTTCTTGGGAATAATATTCGGCTTCGCGATAGGCCCGACAGTCCCAACGTCCCCGATCCTGAGTGGTTACGTTATGCCGTTCATTGACCTCATCGGAAAGGTCTTCCTTCGTCTCCTGATGATGCTCATCGTCCCGCTCGTATTTGCATCACTCGTTGCGGGAGCAGCCTCAGTTGGTGACGTAAAGAAGCTCGGACGAATCGGAATCAAGACCCTCGCGCTCTACCTCATAACGACAGCGATTGCGATAATAATCGGCCTTGCTTGCGGAAACATCTTCCAAGCCGGAGTCGGTCTCAACATTCCCGGAAACCTTCAGGCTTCGGCAAAAGAAGCAAAGCCACTCCTAGACGTTATACTTGACATCTTCCCGACGAACCCGATTGCTTCAATGGTGAATGCCAACATGCTCCAGATAATAGTGTTCGCATTATTCTTCGGGGTAGCTTGCATTCTTGCGGGCGAAAAAGGAAAGAAGGTCTCTGATTTCTTCGAGAACGTTGCCGAAGTAATGTACTCGGTTACTCACATGGTTATGGGGGTTGCGCCTTACGGTGTCTTCGCATTGATTGCAGGGACAGCCGCGAAGTTCGGCCTCTCAATCCTTGCACCTTTCGCGAAAGTCATCTTTGCTGTCTACATTGGCTGCATACTCCATGCTCTCATAGTGTACTCAGGAATGATAGTCGCATTTTGCAGGAAGTCTCCGGCGTGGTACTTCAAGGGTGTACAGGAAGCCTGCATTACGGCATTCGTTACGCGCTCAAGCTCCGGGACACTCCCTGTAACACTCGCAAACGTCCGCGACAATCTCGGCGTCTCTGAAGGTGTAAGCTCATTCGTCCTTCCTCTTGGCGCAACAATCAACATGGACGGCACGGCGTTGTATCAGGGAGTATGCGCGCTTTTCGTGGCACAGGCGTTCAACATTCCTTTGACGCTTCAGATGCAGATAGGGATTGTCGTTACCGCGACGCTTGCTTCGGTTGGTACTGCCGGAGTTCCGGGAGCGGGTCTGATAATGCTGACGATGGTTTTGACGAGCGTTGGGCTTCCGATTGAGGGCATTGCACTCGTTGCTGGAATCGATGTGATCCTTGATGCTGCGAGGACTTGCCTCAACGTTGCGGGCGATACTGCGGTCTGCGCTGTAGTTGCTTCGAGCGAGGGGGAGAAGCTGGGCGTTTGACGTAGTAATCCTTGCGTGGTAGAATGCTCAATGTAGTACGGGGCGTAGCGCAGTCTGGTTTAGCGCGCATGGTTCGGGACCATGAGGTCGGAGGTTCGAATCCTCTCGCCCCGACCAACATAACGAGAATAACAGAGTCGGGAGCAATTTGAGTTCCCGGCTTTTTTTGTGCGTGAAAATACATGGCATGTGAGCGAATTTTGGTGTAATATTCTTCACATCATAACACAAATTTTTTCAAGCAGGAGGTTACGAAATTGCAGGGCGGAATCTACAAATGCCTCTCGATAATAGCAGAGCGAATAACGGCCAACAAGGATTTCCTCACCGAGTTAGACCGCGAAATCGGCGATTCGGATCACGGCATCAATATGGCTCGCGGATTTCAGGCGGTAATGGAGAAGCTATCACCCGATGACACGGACATAGGCGCAACACTCAAGAAGACGGGAATGACGTTGCTCTCGAAAGTCGGCGGAGCTTCAGGGCCTCTCTATGGTACGGCTTACATGGAGGCCGGGAAAATCACACTCGGAAAGACCGATCTAACTCCCGAAGATATGAAGGCTGTACTTGAGGCAGCAATCGCGGGAATACAGAAGCGCGGGAAGGCTGTTCGCGGCGAAAAGACGATGCTTGACGCGATAATTCCGGCGGCTGAAACTTTCTCGTCAAAAATTTCTGAAGGCTCGGACATGGCCGGAGCATTGGAGGCAGCATGTGAGTCGGCAAAAGAAGGAGTCGAGTACACCAAGACCATAATCGCCACAAAAGGACGCGCAAGCTATCTCGGTGAACGCAGCATAGGCCATCAGGATCCAGGCGCAACATCGGCCATGATTACTCTTGAGGCAATCCGGGACTTTTTCAAGGGGGCATAACATGGTCGGAATAGTTATAGTCTCACATAGCTGGAAGATTGCTGAGGGGGTCTGCGATTTGGCTCGCGAAATGGCACAGGGTCATGACAAAATCATACCTGTCGGCGGACTTGAGGATGGTTCAACGGGAACGGACGCTCAGAGAATTGCGGACGCTATCGTAGAGGCTGATAGTGGCGACGGTGTTGTGATACTTGCCGATATTGGAAGCGCGATAATGAGTGCGGAGTCAGCGATTGAGATTTTGGAGGACGAGGGCCGCGAGATTAACGCGGTGATTGCTGATGCTCCGATTGTTGAAGGGGCGGTTTGCGCGGTAGTTGAGGCAGCAGGCGGCGGAAATGTTGACAGTGTCCTGACGGCGGCTGAAGAGTCCCGCGAGGCAAGCAAATTATAAGGAGGAAGAATCATGAAGAAGTTAATCAACAAGGTAGACAGCATAGTGGACGAGATGCTTGACGGAATGACGGCAGCTTACCCCCAGTACGTGAAGAGGCTTGAGGGTCTCAACGTCCTTGTTCGTGCGAAGGGTGCTACACCGAAAGTTGCGCTTGTATCGGGCGGCGGTTCGGGGCATGAACCATCACACGGCGGATTTGTGGGGCGCGGAATGCTTGACGGTGCAGTTGCGGGTGAGGTATTCACGTCTCCGACACCGGATCAGGTCTATGAGGCTGTAAAAGCAGTGAACGGCGGAAAGGGTGTCCTTCTCGTTATCAAGAACTACACGGGCGATGTCATGAACTTCGAGATGGCTGAAGAAATGGCTGCAGACGAGGGAATAACGGTGGAGCATGTGATAGTTGCTGACGATGTTGCTGTTGAAAATTCGACATGGACGACTGGGCGCAGAGGAATTGCCGGAACTGTACTCGTCCACAAAATCGCTGGAGCATGCGCTGAGTCTGGGGCTGAACTTTCTGAGGTCAAGAGAGTTGCCGAAAAAGTAATTGCAAACGTCCGCTCAATGGGAATGGCCGTAAATGCCTGCACAGTCCCCGCGGCCGGGAAACCAAGCTTTGAGCTTGCCGGCGATGAGGTGGAAATCGGAATCGGTATTCACGGCGAACCCGGGACGCACAGGGAGAAAATTTCGGACGTGAACAACATCGCGGATAAACTCCTTGAGAAGATATTTGCGGAAGGGATTTACGCGAAGGGCGATGAGGTTGCTGTTCTCGTGAACGGAATGGGCGGTACTCCATTGATGGAGCTTCTTGTTGCGAACAAGCACGTGAAGGCGGTAGTTGAGGGTCGTGGTCTGAAAGTCGCGAAGACGATCGTCGGGAATTATATGACATCGCTCGACATGGAAGGCTTCTCGGTAACGCTTCTGAAACTCGATGATGAACTGAAGAAGTATCTTGATGCGCCGGCGGATACACCTGCGTTTGTCCAGTTCTAGGGAATGAGTCAGACTAACAAGAAGCACAAGGACAGGCTGTTCAAGTTCATATTCGGTAACGAAGAGCATAAAGAATGGACATTGAGCCTGTATAACGCGCTTAACGGCTCTAATTACACAGACCCGGAGGTTATCGAGTTCACGACTATAGATGACGTAATCTACATGGGTACGAAGAATGATGTCTCACTGCTCGTAATGATTGATTCAACGATGGAGCTTTGGGAGCAGCAATCGTCGTTCAATCCGAATCTTCCTGTGCGCTTTCTGGTGTATGCCGGGCAGTTGTATGACAAGTATATGACCGAGAAGGATATATACAGGTACGGCAGGAGGCTGAACAAACTTCCGAAGCCAAAGTGTATATGCTTCTACAACGGAACTGGAAGCCAGCCGGAAGAGAAGGTACTGCGACTTAGTGATGCTTTCGGAGCTGATGACGGTGATATTGAGGTTACGGTCAGGATGCTGAACATCAATTATGGCCGTAACAAGAGCCTGATGGAAGCCTGCAAGTCTCTTGAGGAATATGCGTGGCTTATCGACAGTATAAGGGTGAATCAGAAGAATATGGGCAATGTTGACGAGGCAGTTGACGCTACAATTGCGGAAATGCCTGACAACTTTCTGCTGAAGAGGTTTCTGATTGCCCACAAAGCTGAGGTGAAAGGTATGTATCTCACGGAATACGATGAAGAGAAGGAACGCCTACGAATGCTCAGGGAAGGGCGCGAGGAAGGACGTGAAGAAGGGCGTGAACAAGGTCTAGAAGAAGGACGTGCTGAAGGACGTGCTGAAGGACGTGCTGAAGGACGTGCTGAAGGACGTGCTGAAGGACGTGCTGA
>CALGGR010000022.1 GCA_937915755.1 uncultured Fretibacterium sp.
CGTCTCACGGGGCAGCCCTGTATCCCCGTCTGGCACAAGTCGAGAGGCAAAGAGGAATTTTTGAGGCTTTGCGAGGAATACAGAACCGTTGCTGTCGGAGGCATCGCCGTGAAGCACATCCGGCGGGACGAGTACAAGTATTTCCCCTACCTTATCCGCGAGGCGCATAAACGGGGCTGTCAGCTTCACGCGCTGGGGTTCACGAATCTGGCGATGCTGGGTAAGTTCCACTTCGACAGCGTAGACAGCACGTCATGGACTTCGGGAGGCCGGTACGGGACGACATACCGCTTCAACGGGCGCGGGTTGACCTCGGTCGGGAAGCGGGCAGGGAAACGGGTCGGGGATTCAAGGAATCTCGACAAGTACAACTTCATCGAGTGGGTGAAGTTTCAGCAGTACGCATTAAACCATCTTTGAAAGCGAGTGGTCACAATGGTTAAGGAAATTCGCGGAACAGATATGCTTGAGAACGCGCAGGGCATACGAGAGATCGTCATGTACCCCACCGCGCTGTGCTACTGTCCGCTGGGTAAGGACTGGTATCACAACCAGTTTAAGGTGACGATGAGGCCGGACAGGTTCTTCCCCGACTACTGCGACGTTCAGGCATGGATTGAGGACAATATCGACGGCCATCCACACATCATTGAGGACGCGGTGGATCAGCTCTATGACTATCTGTCTGAGACCTACGAGCCAATGTCGCTTGAGGTGAAATCCCACGTTGACGACGCGGGGCACTTCCCTGTGACGGTCACGAAGTAAGGAGTGACGCAGTATGAATGAGAAACTTATCCTGATTGAGCTTGTAAGCGTCTTCTCCCTGCTCCTGCTCGCCAAAAAATTCTTTGGCAAGGCTGGGGTCATGGCGTGGATACCCATAGCGACAATCATCGCCAACGTCATCACGGCGAAGAACGCGACGGTCTTTGGCCTGAACACGGCCATAGGCTGCGTCATGTTCGCCTCCACGTTCCTGGCGACGGACATCCTGACGGAGTGCTACGGAGCAAGGGAGGCACGAAAAGGCGTCCTGCTGGGACTGTTCGGCGCTCTGGTGTTCATCGTGTCCTCACAGATCGCGCTGGCGTATATTCCAAGCGCAATCGACTACGCGAACGGGGCCATGACCACGCTGTTCGCCATGAACCTCCGTATCAGCCTGTCGAGCGTGGTGATGTACTTCATAGCGAATATGGCGGATATTTTTGTCTATGACCGGCTGCGGATAAAAACGCGGGGCAGGAAGATGTGGCTGCGGAACAACGTGGCGACCATCACCTGCAACTGCCTGGAGAACTTCTTTTTCATCCTGTTCGGCTTCTACGGGATATACGACTTCGGCCAGTGTATGCAGGTCGCGTTCTCCGTCAGCGTCATTGAGGCGATTGTCGGGCTCTGCGACACGCCGTTCCTCTATCTGGCGGTGGGGAGAGGGCAGGGACTGGAACGGTTTATCGAGCTGTAGCGGCGAAGGACAAGGGAGGTGAGGCCGCATGGCAAGGACAGGACGCCCAAGGATTGAGATAGACAAGCAGCTCTTCGAGAACCTCTGCGGCCTCCAGTGCACGAGGGACGAGATTGCGCTATGTTTTGGATGCTGTGTCGATACTTTGGAGAAGTGGTGCAAACGTGAGTATGGCAAGACTTTCTCTCTGGTATTTGAGGAGAAAAAGGCACGAGGCAAGGTTTCACTGAGGCGTATGCAATGGAAACTTGCCAAAAAGTCCGCCGCGTTAGCCATATTCCTGGGAAAGAACTATCTGGGCCAGACGGACAAACAGGATGTTGAGTTGAGCGGCAAGGTTGGGATCGAGACTATCGCCGACCTGATGATGGAGGACGAGACAGGAGAGGCAGCCAATGGCGCGGACAAGGACACGTAAGGTTCCCAAACAGATTATTCCGGTAGATGAAGCCAAGGCCCGACTGAAACTCCGGCTCCAAAATCCTGAATACTTCACGTCGCGCGTCCTCGGCAAGCGGCTCTGGCCTGTTCAGATGGCGATATTGAACTCCGTCCGCGACAACCCAAGGACGGCGGTCCGCTCCTGCCACGGCATAGGCAAGACCTTCACGGCGGCGATGTGCATCCTGTGGTTTCTGTACAGCCATAAGCGCTCCATCGTTCTCAGCACAGCCCCGACCTGGAGGCAGGTTGAAAAACTTGTGTGGAAGGAAATCCGTTCCGCCTACCGCGAATCCGCCGTCCCTCTGGGCGGGAGCCTCATGCCGAAGAGCCCGGAGCTGCACCTGATTCACGATGAATGGTACGGTGCGATTCGTTCCACAGTGAAAAGCTGTGGCGCCGGAAGCAACTAATTCGGCGAACTGGTAGCTTGAAAGGTCAAATGAAGGGGTAACGCCCTGAAGGGCCTCCCTAATACTCCGACTGGCGCGGGAATCCGTGTCAGAAGCTCGGTGAAGTCGGCTGAGAGCGGCCGTAAAGAACATCACGAAAGCTGTCCAGAGGCGGACGGTGCCGACTATAGGCCGGGGGTCTATAAAATACCTATGGTCAGAATGGCCGAAAATAACGGTCTGACGAACCTGCGAATGAACGGGTCTAAAATTCGGGCACATAGAAATGTGTGTCTTGCCTTTAGGGGCAAGTCAGAAGGGGAAGAGTAAAAATCATACCTATGAAATTCCCTGGTGCGTTACAGGCGCATCCAAAGCTGACAGGCTTAGAGCAGGGACCTAAGGGTATATGCAAAGATAGAGCTATCGGAACGGAGAAAGGTGTCGGGCGCAAGAGCAGGTTGACGAAGCATATAAGCAACCGAACCGACACTGAACAAGTAGAGGTCGAACCGTTGACAGTTCCTGTAATGGGAACAGGAGGAATGGCCTCAAGTCGTAAATAAGATAACAAAGACTATACAGTCGCGATAAGGATTTCGGGTAGGACAAAAAGGAGTCACCCAAATTAACCGAAGGGGGTGATGCCTTATGCCAACGAAGAAAGGGAAAACGCTCTGTGTTGATGATTTGCGTCACGCGGAATATTACGAGATGCAAAATACTTTCGATAACCTTTACGCAAGAAGTAAACGGGGAGAAAACTTCACGGACCTCATGAGCATTATCCTCAGCCGTGAAAATGTTCTCTTGGCGTACAGGAACATCAAGAGTAACAAGGGCAGTAACACGCCCGGAACTGACAAGGAGACTATCAAGGACATTGCCTGCCTCACACCTGAAAATGTCGTTGATAGAATTCGCAATATCATCATGGGGCAAAGCAAAGACTACAGTCCAAAAGCAGTACGGAGAAAGGATATACCCAAACCCTACGATCCTACAAAGACCAGACCTCTTGGGATACCCTGTATCTGGGATCGTCTGATACAGCAATGTATTAGGCAAGTAATGGAACCCATATGTGAGGCGAAATTCAGCAACAACAGTTACGGATTCCGACCAAACCGTTCAACGGAAAATGCAATCGCCGCAGTCTACAAACTTATGCAACTATCACACTTGCATTACGTCATAGAATTTGACGTTAAAGGGTTCTTTGACAACGTTGACCATTCAAAGCTGATTCGTCAGATATGGGCACTGGGAATAAGGGATAAGCATCTCCTTTACGTTATTCGACAAATCCTGAAGGCACCGATTTTGATGCCAGATGGAACAACCGTATATCCAACCAAGGGCACACCACAAGGCGGAATCATATCGCCCTTGCTGGCCAACATTGTGCTTAACGAACTTGATCAATGGGTGGATAGTCAATGGCAAGAAAACCCTATTACCAAAAAATACAAAAGTGGAACTGCCCTAAACGGTTGTGAAAATCGGAGCCCTGGCTACAGGGCAATGAGAGGAACGAGACTAAAGGAAATGCATATTGTACGATACGCCGATGACTTTAGAATCTTCTGCCGTACCAAAACTCAGGCAAACAAAACAAAAGAAGCCGTTATCCAATGGCTCAGGGAAAGGCTGAGGTTGGAGGTATCGCCAGAAAAAACAAGAGTTGTCAACGTAAAACGCAAGTATTCTGAATTTCTGGGCTTTAAAATCAAGGTTCACAAAAAAGGAACAAAGGACGTAGTCAAATCGCATATCGGCAAAAAGCAATTAGACAGGGAATGCCAAAAACTAACCGAACAAGTGAAGCGCATAGCAAAACCAAATCGCGGGAAAACGTTATTGGAAGAGATAAAACTCTACAATTCTATGGTAACTGGAATCCAGAATTACTACAGAATTGCAACAAACGTCAACCTCGACTGCGCCAAACTGAAGCGAACGGTTATGACCGTCATGACCAATAGATTAGGTGCCGGAAAGGAGGGCAGACTGAGAAAAACTGGACGAGCCTTAACACCATTCGAGAGGGAAAGATACGGCAAGTCAGCAATGATGCGTTATGTTGTTGGCTATAAAGAACCGCAGCCGGTTTACCCTATTGGATATGTGCAGCACAAAAACCCTATGATGAAAAAACGCAGCATAAACAACTACACCACAGAAGGTAGGGCAGAAATCCACCACAACCTCCGCATAAGCACCGGCCTTCTAAATGACCTGATGTTGCAACCGCTTCACGACAGAAGCATCGAATATGCGGACAATCGCATATCTCTATTCTCTGCTCAATGGGGCAAATGTGCTGTTACAGGTGTAGACTTTATAAGCACTGACGAGATTCACTGTCATCACAAAGTTCCAAAATCTCTAGGTGGTGGTGATAACTACCAAAATCTCGTTTTGGTACTAAAAGAAGTGCATACGCTCATACACGCTAACGACAAGAACACCATCCAGGCGTATACGGAACGTATCCGTCTCGACCAGGAGCAGGTAAAAAAGATCAACAAGCTACGGGTTATGGCAGGACTTGACGAAATTGCTATAAGCAGGAGCAAGCGAGATTCTTCGATGGCTGACTGTATAAGTGCTAAGGACTGATTCACGATGGAACGCCGTGTGCGGTGAAAGCCGCTTGCACGGTGTGGGACGGGGGAAAAGTCGGAGATTGTATCAAAGGCTTACCTATCGTCATCGGCGGGTCTCAGCACAAACGACCCTGACAAGTTTCAAGGGTATCATGAGGAGTTCATTCTTGTCGTGGTGGACGAGGCGGCTGGTGTGAATGTTGACATCTTCGAGGGTATCGAGGGTATTCTGACCAGCTCCGGCGCTCGTCTGCTCCTCATAGGCAACCCGACAGCGATAGGCGGTCCGTTCTATGACGCCTTCACCAAGCCGGGTTTCAAGACCTTTCACATCAGCGCTTTCGACACGCCGAACTTCACGGCGGCGAACATCACGCCGGAGGACATTGAGACGGGCGAGTGGAAGGAAAAAGTACACGGGGAGACGCTTTATCCCCGTTTGATTACTCCCGCGTGGGTGGCGGACAGGTACGCCGCCTGGGGGCCTGAGAGTCCTCCGTATCAGGTCAGGGTTATGGGGAATTTCCCGGAACAGGGCGAGGACACGTTAATACCCCTGCTCTGGATTGAGCTGGCGATGGAGCGCTGGGAGGAAACGGAACCCGGCAAACCCGTCCAGCTGGGCGTCGATGTCGCGGCCTTTGGCTCCGACAAGACGGTTATCGCTGTCCGGCGTGGACAACGCATTGAGCCGTTGAACGTGTACAGTCAGAAGAGCACGCGGGAGACGGCTGGTTTAACGAGGCGCATAGCGGGCGAGTACAGTGCGAAGATGGTTAAGGTCGACGAGATTGGCGTAGGACGCGGCGTGGTGGACAGCCTCGAAGAAGAGGGGTTTGAGGACATCGGAATCAACGTGGCGGAGCGTGCCTCCGATCCCGACCGATTCCATAACCTGCGGGCGGAACTCTGGTGGAACCTGAGAGACAGACTCGACCCTGACCCCGCCAACAACCCGGACCCCATCGCCCTGCCGCCGGACGACGATCTGTTGGCCGAACTCGCGGCGGTGAAGTACAGGATAACGCCGCGAGGGGCGATTCAGATTGAGGCGAAGGACGAGATGAAGAAGAGACTAGGCCACTCCCCGGACAGGGCGGACGCCGTTGTGCTGGCGCTGTCCAACGTGGGGCATGGCGGCTTCGTCTTCTCCGGCGGCAGAACAATAACCTCAGAGATTTTCTGACGCTTACAACTGCGCGGCGTACACAGCCTGCTGGTCTGTTGGAATTTTTAGAGCGTTCATAGCCTCGATAGCAGAGAGTTTTAATGTCTCCATTAGATTCTTGATGTTCATTAAACACTCATTTCTCCTAGCTTCTTTTACCTCTGAAGCTACATAGTTTTTCGTTGCGGTCTCCTGGTCGAATAATGTGAGCATGATGTCGATGACCTCTTTCTCTCGTTCCTCAAGGTATTTTTTAAGGATATTCATGTCCTTGCAGATTCTTATGGCCTCACGCACAGCCTCGGCAGTGCGACCGAACTTCCGATACTGCTCGTCAAGTACATGACAGAACGTCACATACTGGCTGATGATGTCTCCCTGCCCATCGCCATAGAGTATCTTCGCCGTGAGGTCGAGGTTCACATGTTCTCCGTTGAAGAACTCCTGACAGAAGTTGAGTTCTGATGGGTGGTCTTTGCGGTC
>CALGGR010000023.1 GCA_937915755.1 uncultured Fretibacterium sp.
AACCGCCACAGGAACGGCCGCCTGACCACTCGAACCATATCAGGGATCGCGAAGCGGGCTATGAGAAAGGCTGGCTTTGACTCGCCGCGCCTTAGTGCTCACAGTTTGCGGCATTCCGCTGTTACGCTCTCATTATTAGCAGGCGCTGACTTGGCGGACGTTCAGGCTTTTGCTCGGCATACCAACATTACTACAACGCAGATTTACTCTCACACGGTAGACAGGATAAACAGTTCATGTGAAAATATGATTAGTGATGCTATATTCTTGTAGACACAGAAGAAATGTAGACACAGAGAAAGGAGACAAAACTGGAATGGCAGCAAAAATAAGCGTATATCTCTCTGACGAAGTTGACCGCGATATGAAGCTCTTAGCTAGGCATGAGAACATCAAAATAACCGAACTCGTGAACCGTGCGTTGAAAATGTATATCGACAGCAAAGCGGCTGAGTTGGAGTTTGCAAAAAAGCAGGAACAGGAACGGGAAGAGTTCGATCGTCAGCGTAATGGGGGCGTGTGAGAACAGCAGTCATCAGCCTAGCAAGGTCGGTGAAAGAGATTCTGCCGGCACGTTGAAGGACAGGGAAGTTATTACTGTGAGCAACTCCGGAGAACTGCACGTCAGTCCGAACACCTACTATCGATAGATGCCGTCATGAGTTCAATATTGAATTTCTGAAGCGGTTAATTTGCTCGTTGCTCATTCCGTTTGAACGCATGAAATCTATTGCTGCATTCAGTGTTTCGGAGCGGCCTTCAGAACGACCACGAACTTCACCGACTGCCATACCTTCCTTACGCCCCTCATTAAATATCTTCTTTCCTTCATGTTCAAGCACTCTTCCGCCCATAATCTCACCTACTCCTTTTCTCACATTCTTATATTTCCGTGCTATATTTTCGAGAACTTTTTTGCTCATGTCAAGAATCACACGTCTGTAATAGACAGAGATTTTCTTATCATCCACCGCTTTGTCGATCCCTGCCACAAAGTCATTGTACTCCTCTTTCAGCTTGCTGGGGTCTTTCTCATAAACAGGAAAATCTTCTTCTTTATTAAAGATATAAAACGGGAGCAAGAAATACAGCTCTTTCCTAAAAATTTCACGCAGGGAATAGGTTTTAACCTTCATCACAGGAACCTTGAAGTTCACATTGCCGCCAGGAGTGATAATTTCGATGATCATTTCATCTGGCGTTGACCTATCGCTTCTCAAGAATATTACCGACGCATTGGGGATCGTAACTGTCAACCTGTTGTTCTCAAGAGCAGCGGAATCAAGAGCAACCTGGGTCGCATACTCAAAAATCCTGATAATCATGGTGCTATCAGGCGTTGATTGAACTTCTATGATGAAATGAGCTTCATTCCCAGAACTGTCTATGATTGTGAACGAGCTGTCGGTAATTCTCTTCTGTGACTTCCCATCCTGCTGATTGATAAAATGCTCATTCGGATGCTGGATTATTTTCTCATCGCCTTTGTAATTTTTCCCAAAAATCTCGTTGATTAGAGGGATAAGGAGCTGGCTGCAGTCATTCATTAGCGTCCGGAAGCTGTCATCGTATGGAGTCGAAATATTTTTCTTCATGGATTTAATTATACACGGAATTTTGTTCCAGATACCGATGTGATAATATATCCGCGTTTTACAGAAAGGAAAGTGTTTACTCAATTATGGAACTAATACCAGGACAGAACGGTCTGCCGCCAAAGAAAAAGACCTATTCCCCTGAAGAGAAGGCAACTCTCGTCGCCAAAGCCGCTGAAGTTGGCGTCCAGCCTGTTGCTAAGGCTTACGGCTTTGCGTGGCAGACTCTCTCTTCGTGGAAGAGATATTACGAGCCGATCATTATCCAGTCCCCGTCAGGGCAAGAGATAACACCGAAAGAGATCAAGGATAAAGTCAGCGCTGCTAATAAAGTCGGAGTTGTTGATAAGATTTACGTCAGAGCTGACGAGGGCAAGGCTTATTGGGTTAAAGGAAAAGAGACTGGGGCGGTTGAGCTGTGGTAACTATCAATTAAGGCTAGGGAGAAAAATATGAAAAGGGTTTTTATACCGCAAGATGTCGCAATAGAAGGCAAAAAGTATTTGACTGAACGTGGCTACGAAATCAAAATGGGCAATGGCACAACTGAAGCAGACTTGATTCGAGATGTTGCTGACTGCGATGCTATTCTCCTGCGGACAGCAAAAATTACCCGTAAAGTTCTTGAAGCTGGAAAAAATCTAAAGATAGTCGCTCGGCACGGTGCGGGTTATGATAATGTCGATCTCCAGGCCGCGTCAGAGTTGAGAATATATGTTACAAATACGCCCGATGCAACTACAAATTCCGTAGCAGAATTTACACTAGGCGCAATCATCGCAGTAACGAAGAGAACCTTCCTAATGAATAGAGCGTTGCTGGACGGAAACTTCTCCTATAGAAACTCTCATAAGGGTATTGACCTTCAAGGTCGTACACTCGCTATCATTGGCTTCGGAAGAATCGGACGTTGTGTCGCCAGAAAAGCTCATTTCGGATTAGAAATGAACATTATTGCCTATACTCCACACAATACCCCCGAAAACAATACTCATGACAATATTCCTGATTATGTCAAAAGCGTAAGCTGGGAAGAGGCTTTATCTACTGCAGACGTGGTTTCTCTACACATGCCTGCCAATGAAAGTAATATGGGTTGCTTCGGGGCAAAGGAATTTGCAATGATGAAAAACACTGCCTTTTTCGTCAACTGTGCGCGGGGTGAGTTAGTCAAAGAACATGAACTCGCGAAAGCTATTGAATCTGGGGAAATTGCAGGAGCATTCGTTGATGTTTATTCACCTGAACCACCTGAAGCTGACAACCCTTTGTTAAAACTCAAAAACGTCAGTGCAACGCCCCACATAGCATCTAACACTGAAGAATGTATGGCGTTAATGGCTGTTCAAGCTGCGTCTCAAATTCATAAGGTGCTAAGCGGTGAAAAACCTGACTGGCTGGTTAATAATGTTAGCTGAAGGACTTGAACACAATGACTGAAATTGAAAAGCTGGAAGCTGGCCTTGAGTACTGCTACGATGATCCAGCAGTCGTCGCTCGAAAAGAAAATGCCATTATTCAATGCAAGAAGTACAACGTTATTGACGATTCAGACTATGATGCTCAGTACGCGCAGCTTCAGGCTATGCTCGGAAGTATCGGTAGAGATGTCTGGATCGGCAAGACTTTCAACTGCGACAACGGCAAGAAAATTTTCATCGGGAATAATTTCACTGGGAACTACAATCTCACCATTCTAGACATAAAAGAAGTCTATATTGGCGACAACGTAATGATTGGCCCTAACACAATCATTACAACGGTAGGGCACCCACTCTCGCCTATGGGCAGACGGAAACACATTGGAGTAGCTAAGCCCATTCATATCGGCAACGATGTCTGGATCGGCGGCAATGTTACTATTCTGCCAGGGGTTACTATCGGGAATAATGTTGTTGTCGCCGCTGGTGCTGTCGTTACTAAAGATGTGCCGGACAACTGTGTCGTGGCTGGTGTTCCGGCTAGGAAGATAAAAGACATTGAGGATGATACAAATGGAGTTTGAAGTAAACGATCTTAAAGCAAACAGAATCCTACAAAAAGACGAGACCGGCAAAATCTTAGCAGAGATAACATTCCCTGAGACTTCGCCAGGCGTCTTCGTTATTGACCACACCTTCGTCGACGAAAGTCTCAGGGGTCAAGGCATGGCATCAAAGCTGGTGCAGGCGGCAGTTGATGAGATCAAGAAGCGCGGCGGCAAGGTTCAGGCTACTTGCTCCTACGCGAAGAAATGGTTGGAGAAAAACTCATGAGCAGACTCAAAGAACTACGAACCTACGTTGACACGGAAATTAACAAAATCACAGATGCCGACAAAAGGACGAGTGCTATCGCTCATCTTTACGGCGTTTCTTTGGCGGCTACGATAATAGCCAAGAAAAGGAAGCTCGATCCTGAGCTTCTTTCAATGGCGGCTATGCTTCATGACCTTCACGCCTATAAGACTGGCTCCTATGAGGATCATGCGCACAAGGGGGCTGAACTGGCAAGGGAAATTCTGAAAGAGCTGAAACTAACTGATGAATCTGAGACAGAAATTATCTGTTCGGCAATCTATCACTATGACGACAAGTTGGTCATTGACAGTCCGACTGATGAAGCTCTGAAAGACGCTGACGTCATAGATCATTGCATGAAGGACTTATCCAAAGCTGTCAAAGAGAAGGAGCGCGAACGCTTCCAGAAGCTGTGTGAAGAATTTATGTGAAGAGTTTGGAATGTGAGTATTGTGAAATTAACCCCAGCTTCTCCGCTCGGCTGAGTTGTTTGAGCTCGCACTCTCGTTTCATCGCCGAACTCTTGCTCTCACATTCTTCCCAGTAAACCAGCTCAACCGGCCGTCTGCTTCTTGTGAACTTTGCTCCCTTGCCGGAGTTGTGAGCGGCAAGCCGGCGCTCCAGGTCTTTCGTCCAGCCGCAATAGAGACTCCCGTCAGAGCAACGGAGAATATAAACTTTAGCAATTTGCATGTTTACATTTAGGTTATATTTACTAGTAATTATAAGGTTCCTCAGAATAAAAATTTTACTTAAAAGTATTTTTTAATTATAATATATAGTTAATCAAATAATATTTTCTCCATAGGAGGGTATTTTCAAATGGGTATCGCGGGCTTAATTTTGGCCGTTATATGCGTTATCTTCCTTATTTGGAAGAATTGGCATATGGCTATCGTCTCGTTAATCGGTGCTTTTATTGTAATTGCTTTCAACGGAATGAATCCCGTCACGGCTATTACAACTAACTTCATGGAAGGCATGAGTGCCTTTGCAGGAAACTGGTTCTTGCTTTTCATGCTGGGAGCAATTTTCGGAAAAGTCATGGGTGATTCAGGCGCATCAGTCGGAATCGCTAATCACCTTCTCAAAAAGCTCGGTGATAAGTCCGTCGTCCTTGTCATTATGTTGACTGGACTCGTACTTTCTTACGGCGGAATAGGAACGTTCATCATTGCCTTTTCCGTTTATCCTATCGCTGTCGCTTTGTTCCAGAGAGCCGACATCCCAAAGAAGCTAATCGTCGCTACCATCATGGTATGTCCGGTTACTGTCTGCATGGCAATGCTTCCTGGTTCACCTTCAACTCAGAATTTGTTGCCCACGACATATTTCAATACAACGGCCTACGCTGGCGCAAAAATCGGTGTAATATGCTCAATCATCATGTTCTTCGCGGCATATTTATATCTGAATTGGCAGATCGCACGGGCGCGTCGTAAAGGTGAACATTTTGTTCCTTCAGAGGGCGAGGCTATTATGGATCTCAGCGAAGCCGATAATGGCAAAACGCCTTCTGTCAGCAGTTGCTATGCTCCGATTGTCGTGCTTTTAGTTGCTATGTTCGGGCTTCAAAAATTGACGACAATGCCTGCAAACTATGCTGTGTCGTGCGCTATGACGCTGGCCATTCTCTTAGGCTGCTGGCTGTACCGCGATAAATTCGATGCGAGGAAAGCCATTAACGATGGGGCTTCTGGCGGACTTGGTGCATTGATTGCGACAAGTGCAATCATGGGTTTCGGAAGCACTGTCTCTGCATCACCGGCTTATGAAGTCGTTACAAAGGCACTACTGGGACTTGACGTAGGACCTTTGGGGACAGCTTTGATCGCAATAAATGTCATTGCTGCAATCACTGGTTCATCGGCTGGTGGCTTGAATATTTTCCTGTCAAGCATGGGCGAATATCTCGTAAGCACAGGATTAGACCTTTCGATGCTTCATCGTGTTGTCTGCATCGCTTCGTCAGGTTTTGACGCAATGCCTCATGCCTCTGGAATGGTCGTCTGCAACCAGATAGCTAGAACCTCACAGAGAGACACTTACATTCACGTCTTCATAACCTGCGCGATAATGCCTTTCTGCTGTGCGATTCTCGCATGCGTGATCGGAACTATGGGGATAATCTAAGATGAGATTCGATTACATCATCAAAAACGGGCGGATCATCGATCCATCCCAAAATCTTGACGCTGTTCAAGATATTTACATCAGAAATTCGAGAGTAGTCTCGCTTCCCAACGGCGAAACTGCTGAATGTGAGCACATTATTGACGCAGAAGGCTGCATTGTTACTCCTGGCTGGATAGATTTCCACACGCACCTTTTCAGAGAAGGCAGCAATATTTGCATTGATCCCGACATGATGGTAGCTCAGGGGACGACAGCGGCAGTCGATGCAGGCAGTGCAGGAAGTGCTACTTACGAAGCGTTTTACAAGTCCGTAATCGCACAATCAATGATAAGAGTTAAGGCCTTCCTGACGTTATACGCTGGGGGTCAGCTTGATCCGAAATTGCTTGAGGACTTCAATCCTAAGCTGTACAACTTTGATAAAATCGAGCGAATTGTCGAAAAACACACTGACGATTTGCTGGGATTCAAAGTCAGAATCTCACGTGGCGTTGTACCTGATGACAAGGGCATGGATTATCTGAAAGCCGTTGTAGATGCCGCGAACACAATCGGAGAAAAAGTTGGCCGCCATTTGCGAGTTTGTGTTCACACTACAAACTCGCCGATGAGTGCCGGAGAACTCGCCAGTGCATTAAGAGCAGGAGACATATTCTGTCATTGCTTCCAGGGCGCTGGAAACACTATCGTTCTTGAAGACGGCCGCATAGACGCAGGAATCATTGAAGCGAGAAAGCGCGGAGTCATTTTCGACTCAGCAAATGGCAAGGGCAACTTCGGTGTTAGGACTGCCGAAAAAGCATTAGCGGCAGGCTTTAAACCGGATATTATCAGCACAGACTTAACTGTTGATAAGTTCAACATGCCGCCATACTGCAAGAACCTTCCGACGTTGCTCTCGAAGTATGTTACGCTGGGCATGGACCTCACCGATATTGTCAGATGCGTTACGGAAACTCCTGCAAAGATCATGGGACTTGAGGGCAAAATCGGCACTCTGAAAGTCGGAGCTTTTGCCAACGTAACAATCATGAAGTCAAAGCAGGTTAAGATTATGCACAAGGACTTCAAAGACGATGAGCTTATCGGAGATATTCTGCTCGTTCCGCAAATGACGCTCATTGATGGCGAAATACAGTACTGCCAAACAGATTTCTGGTACTAAGAGCTTCTAGTACTAAGAACACCGAACTCCCCAGTTTATTTGGGGAGTTTTTATATTTTTCATATTTAGCAAATTTCACTTAACTATCTGCTTTCAGCAACACAACAGCTTCTAAATAATGCCCTACTTGCATAAAAGATATATTCTCTAGTATAATATATCAAAACTTCTAGATTTCATGAAAGGTGAACTCAAAAATGCCAATATCGAGCAACATTCGTATTCTTCGCAAGAAAGCTGATCTCACACAGATCGACGTTGCAAAAGCTCTCGGGGTCTCCATCGCCACATTCAGACGCTGGGAAGCAGGCGAGACCGCCCCAACAGGCACAAGGATCGTTGAACTCGCAAAGATTCTTCAGGTTGAGCCTGAGAGTCTTGTTTCGGAGAATAAGCCGGTCAGCCAGGCTGTTCCGAACAGCAATGCGCTCGTCTTTGAAAAGGGAGAACTGAGAATAAAACTCCCTGCCACTGAGAAGGGCTATGAACTTTTCAACCGACTTGTCGAAAGGATCACAGGCTAAGCCGTAACCGTGCTCAGCCGCAACTGCCTGAAGAACTGACAACTGCCTGAGACCGGAAGGCACCATAAAACTTTCTTACGACGAAAAAGAAATGCTGTTTTTTGACTATATCCCCTCTTCTTATGCAGCTTATCTTTGACGTTAGTTTTCTAGTATTTACGACGCTCTTGAAGGGGAGAGCTGAATTTTAGCTAAAACGCATTGCTCTGCTCAACATAGTGCTTAATACGTGCCAGAATGTGCCCGAAGATGGTTAAAGGCTATTGAAGCTGTCTGCCCATGCAGTAAATAGCCTAATTCGTTTCGAAGGGGCTTTCTTCGAAGGTCCTCGATACCTATTCGAGGATTCCCTTCATTACGGAACTTCACCGCATTCAGACGGACTTTGCTCTATCCTGCGGACTCTGCTTCATTCTGTGACTTGAATATAGGGGCGGGCACGAACGGGTGCACTTGAGCAAATACTCACATCAGGCTCGTCAATGCCGCTCGCAGTTTTTCTATCTCGGCGTTCAGTGCTGAAATCCTTTCCTTCAGAATTGCATTCTCGATAATGAGCGACTGTCTGTCAATCAACGCTTCACTTCTTTCCGGCAACTTGGCTGATCCCACCGGTTGGGCTGATCCCGCCGGCTTGGCAGATACAGTTCTCTCTGCCTTACGTTCGGCCGGCTCAATGACTTTCACCGGCTCAGTCGGCACAGCCGCAACAGCCGGAGTATCCGTTATGTGTTCAGGTTCTTTCACAAGGGTACGACTTGACCTCCTACCCTTCACTTTAGCTTTAGACGGCATTAATGCCTTCGACGGCT
>CALGGR010000024.1 GCA_937915755.1 uncultured Fretibacterium sp.
ACCAGACCAGACCAGACCAGACCAGACCAGACCAGACCAGACCAGACCAGACCAGCTTATTGCCCGAAATTCATCGCTAGAATTGCTGAGAATCATAGGAATGGTGATAATAGTTGCGTGCCACACAAATCATGGAGGCTTTAACTTTCCCGCAAGTTCGATTACAATCAATCATTTGTGGCAACAATTCATATATATGGGAGGCGGACTCGGGAACTGTATATTTGTTATGCTGTCAGGGTATTTTCTCATCGCGTCGGAAGGCATAAGTCTCCGCAAACTGCTCAATCTTTGGACGAGAATATTTTTCTGGTCGGTAGTGATATTCTGTGCATTTGTATACTCAGGTATTGTTCCTTTCAGCTTTAGGTCGGCACTAAGAGCTTTCATGCCGGTAACTCGTTCGCAGTGGTGGTTCGCAAGCACATATTTCGTGATGTACCTTGTCCATCCGTATGTAAACAGATTACTTCACAGCTTCACACGCGAAGAGTACAGGAAATTCCTTCTGTCAGTTATGATTTACTGGTGCATAATACCAATGTTGACAAAGTCAGATTTTGGGGCTAATGATACTATCAACTTCATATGTGTGTATTCCATTGCCGGATATTTGAGGCTTTACGGGGTAGACTTACGTGGAAGAAAATATCTACTCTATGCTCTCGGCTTCATATGGATAAATTTCATGTCAACAATATTTTTCGACTTGATAGGCCTGAAAATTGCTATTGCAGCGAAAGGGGCACTGTACTTACACCCTATGATGAGGCCTTTCACGATTGCGGCGGCATTGTGCTTGCTTGCAGGTTTCAGAGGTCTCAATATCCCATACAGCAAGCTAATCAACACTATAGCTTCGGCAACATTTGGGGTATATCTCATTCATGACAGTAATCTTGTCAGGCCGTTCCTTTGGCATGAAGTTTTCCGAAACGCCTCATTCCAAGACAGTTCTTACTTGATACCTTACTCGGTCGCAGTAATCCTCATCGTCTATTTAGTGTGCACTCTCCTCGAATTGGTTAGGTCAAAGATTTTCATGGTGATTTCACGAGGTGGTTTGTCATAAAACAAAAATCCCCCGACTCATCATCGGGGGCAATCATCGCAATTTTACTTTCCGGGCTTTCCGAGAAGCTTGAACATATTGGCCTTGTAGAACTCAACGCCGGGCTGGTTGAACGGATTGATGCCGCTGATGTAACCCGACACGCCGCAGGCAAACTCGAAGAAGTAGAACAGTTCACCGAGTGATTTCTCGTCCTGTGCCGGAATCTTCACCATCATGTTCGGAACTCCGCCGTCAACATGAGCCGCTATAGTCCCCTGCATTGCGCACTGGTTCACCCAGCTCATGTTCTTCCCCGCAAGGTAGTTCAGGCCGTCAAGGTCATTGTCCTGCGACGTGAGGGTGAAGTCCTTTCTTGCCTTCTCAATGTTGAGTACTGTCTCGAACATTATCCTGTCGCCGTCCTGAATGAACTGCCCCATTGAGTGAAGGTCAGTCGTGAGGTCAACAGATGCCGGGAAAATTCCCCTCTGATCCTTGCCTTCTGACTCTCCGTAAAGCTGTTTCCACCATTCCGAGATGTAGTGCATTGAAGGCTCGTAGTTCGCGAGAATCTCTACGGTCTTTCCCTTGCGGTGAAGAATGTTGCGGATTGCCGCGTACTGCAGCGCAGGGTTCTCCTCGAATGCCTTGTTGAGCGCTACTTCACGACCCGCCGCAGCTCCGGCCATGAGTGCGTCAATGTCAGCACCTGAAGCAGCAATCGGAAGAAGTCCGACAGCCGTGAGAACCGAGAACCTTCCGCCCACATCGTCAGGAATCACGAATGACTCGTAGCCCTCAGTGTCAGCAAGAGTCTTAAGTGCCCCGCGCGCCTTGTCGGTTGTTGCGTAAATTCTCTTGGCTGCCTCTTTCGCACCGTACTTTTTGATGAGGAGGTCTCTGAACACTCTGAAAGCGATGGCAGTCTCTGTCGTTTTGCCTGACTTTGAGATTACGTTGACCGAGAAGTCGTGCCCTTCAAGAAGGTCGATAACGTCCTGAATGTACGTGCTGTTCATGCTGTTGCCGATGTAGTAGATTCGCGGGGTCTTTCGGACTTCAGGGGCTAGGTCGTTGTAGAAGCCGTGCCTAAGGAACTCGATCGCTGCCCTTGCGCCGAGATATGATCCACCGATTCCGGCAACGAGAAGAATCTCCGAGTCGCTCTGGATTTTCTTTGCGGCCATTTTGATGCGGCCGAACTCTTCCTTGTCGTAGTTCACGGGAAGGTCAATCCAGCCGAGAAAGTCATTGCCCGCGCCTTTACGGGACTTCAGAAGCTCGGCGGCCGAAAGCGTTATTGCCTTCATGCTGTCGATTTCGTGGGAACGGACGAACTTCATTGCATTTGAATAGTCGAAGCCTGTCATGAAATTTTTGCCTCCTGTGCAAATTTTTTGGTTTTTAGTGAATGTGTATATTTTATCACTGCGCCGTCCCGTTCACATAGAGAGTGTAGCTTCCCTTCGTGATTGTGCCGCTGTTGCTGAGGCTCGTTACGTAGGAATTTCCTGTGAGAGTCCATGTTGACCCGGCTTCAATTGTAACGCTGACTGTTCCTGCCTGCCCCGAAGAATTTATCGCGCCGTTGAACGTCGAGGAATCCTTCAGGCTTAGTGCGAGAGTTGATGAGCTGTCGACGATAATATTCCCGGCCATGTCCTGACCTGACGCATTAAGGGTAACTTTTCCGCCGTTACTTCCTGAGCTTCCCCATTTACCTGACGATGCCCTGAGGAAATTGCCGGACGAGTCATTGTTGGTTATGCTCACGCCTGAGAGAGCTATCGTTGTCGTTGTGTTCGTAACGTGGAATATATCGCCGTTTGCATTCGTGAGGCTTCCGTCAGTCATCGTGAATGATGAAGAGCCGTCAGAAGCGTCGCCCGACATTGACTGGTAGATCAGCACCGCCTGATAGTACGAGTCATTGCCGTTTAAGCTGGTGTGATTGGCATTGAGCGTGGAGTTAGTGAGGGTTACGGAGTTTCCGCCCTCGATTACAACGACCTGCGCGATTCCAGAATTTAGAGTTACGTCCGAGCCTGTAATCTCCGCCGTTGAGTATATCGCTGGGGACCCCTGACCGTTTGCCGTGTAAGTTCCGCCCGACACCGTGATAGTTCCGCCGCCTCTGTCCGAACGTATCGCCGCTGACGAGCCGCCTGCTGTCGTAATCGTGAGATTTTCAGCATTGATTACACCGCCGCCTGTGGCCATGATGCCGCCGGAATTGTTCTTCGTTGTCGTGATCGTAGAGCCGGAAATCTTTATCGTCGTTCCATTGCCGGAATTGCTGCCATTGAGATTCCCGCCGTAAGAGAAGACCGCGTTTCCTCCGACAGCGCTGCTCGAAATGTCCGCACTCGTGATGGTGAGAGTGCCGCCGCCGCTCGCAAATACTGCCGCGTTTGAGCCTGTCCAGTCGTAGCCGCTTGTGCCATCGCTTGAGCCTGTAGCGTCGCCCGTCTTTGTCACGGTGATGTTGCTGTAAGTGGCTGAACCTGACGTCAGGGACAATGCGTGAGTGCTTGCTGTCGTTGACGAGTAAGTCTCACCCGTTGTTGTGCCGGTCTGGTCGTCGCTGGTCGTGTCGGTGTTGTCGTCCGAAGTCTGGTCATCACTCGTGGGGGTGTCTGGGACATTGTCGCCGCTAGTAGGTGCGTCGGGGACATTATCACCACTGGTTGGTGCGTCGGGGACGTTGTCGCCGCTGGTTGGTGCGTCCGGGACGTTATCGCCGCTGGTTGGTTTGTCCGGGACGTTGTCGCCGCTGGTTGGTCTGTCCGGGACGTTGTCGCCGCTTGCTGGTTTGTCCGGGACGTTGTCATCGCTCGTGATGTTGCTGGTATTGTCTCCGCCACTGTTACCGCCAGTATTGCCTTCAGTGCTGTTGCCGTTGTTGTTATTGCTGCTGCCTGAAGAAACGCTGACGAGTCCGAGAACAGTCCTGCCTATTTCCTGCGTCGGCTTTGAGGCATTGGGGACAAATGACGCTTCGATCTGATTGCTCCCAGTACTCATGGCAGATGTGCTGAATGTGATTTGAGCCGATGATGACGAACTTGCCGTGATAGTTACGCCGTTTGCTGACCCGCTGAACTCACCGCCTGAAACGCCGGGTGAATATGCCGAAGCAGCGAGATCATCATTGATATACACCCTCCAGATTTCTGTGTCGAACGCCGGTGACAATGTTACAGGGCTTAGAGCTTCACCCTGTGTGACCTGAGTCGTTGCCGTCTTCGAGAGTGATTTCGTTGCGCTGCTGGTGTTGTAGTTCACCGCGTTGTCCGGGAGTGTTTCATCAGCTGTTAGTCCGCCCTCTGCTATTATCTCGTCGACAAGTGCCTGAGTTTCCGCGTCCCTTCCATCTTGGTCTGGCTCACTGAAATTTGAGCTGCTTGAGCCTCCACAGCTCGACCCCATGACTGCAAAAGCAATCATGCACATAACCACAATGCAAAGCCAAAACTTTCCTGCTTTCATTATCACAACCTCCTGCAAAATTCTTCCATTTTGTCCATTGACTCAATAAGAGTCTCCATAGACTGGGTGCAGGCAATGCGGATATACCCTTCTCCAGTCTGACCGAATGCGCTACCGGGCAGTACGGCAACTTTAGCGGTGTTGAGGAGTTGCCACGTGAAATCTTCGCTCATCAAGCCAGTACCAGAAATGTCCGGGAAAAGATAGAACGCTCCCTCCGCTGGGTGGCACTTCACTCCCTTCATTGAGTTCAATTTTGAGGCAACAAACTTCATACGCTCACCGAAAATTTTAGCACGTTCCTTCACTTTTGTATCCTGAGTGTTCATTGCGTAGGCTGCGGCTTTTTGTGAGAGCGAGTTCACCCCGTAAGTCTGGAATGATGAGAGTACGCACATCGTGTTGATGACATTCTGCGGCGCGAAAAGATACCCAACTCTCCAGCCGGTCATGCAGTGGCTCTTTGATACTCCGGAAGCCAGGAGGGTGCGTTCCTTCATTCCCGGAATATTAGCGAAGCATACATGCTCACCGTTGAAGACCATAGATTCGTAAATTTCGTCACTTAGGACAAACATGTCACGTTCCTCGACGAATTTTGCGATCTCCTCAAGCTGCTTGAGTGTTGCAACTCTTCCTGAAGGATTGCCGGGATAGTTGAGGATAATTCCGCGAGTGCGAGGGGTAGCTGCTGCCCTAAGTTCGTCGATAGTGGGGGCAAAATTATTCTCCTCGCGCGTCTTTATGGTTACGGGGACTCCGCTGTTCCCGCGAATCTGAGCCTCGTACGGTGTGAAGTATGGCTCAATCAGCATGACTTCATCGCCGGGATTGAGAAGCGCTCCGAACGCAAGCCACGGGATATGAAGCCCTCCCACTGAGATATATACGTTATCGGGCGAGGACTTAAGGCCGTGATGACGTTCCCAGTAAGCGCAGGCAGCCTCACGGACATCAAGATACCCCTGCAACGGCGGGTAATGTGTGAAGCCGTCTTTTGCAGCTTTTGCCGCCACGTCAACAATATCAGGCTCGGTGACGAAATCGGGTTCGCCTATGCTGAGGTTGAGGACACCCTGCATTTTCTCGATGGCCTGAAAGACCCGTACCATTCCCGAAGGTTTTGACTCGCTGAATTTCTTTGCCAGTTCCATAAAATTACACTTCCCTGCATCAATGAATTTTCAGAATAATAACATATGAGCGTGTAGAATATTGGCGGTAAATTTTCACAGAAGGTGATTTTTCGTTGACAAACAGAAAAGTTCTCGGCTACTTCACGATTGAGGGAGCACCCGGAGGAAATCAGGACTGGCTTCCAGAATGGGAGATGAACATGGGGGGCTGTGCTGCTGTTACGGCCTGCGACACGTGCATATTCCTCTCACGGAAGGACGAATACCGCTCCCTCTACCCCTTCAACCCCGAAAAGCTTTCACGCTCCGACTTCATAAAGTTCGCGTCAATCATGAAGCCCTACCTTTCGCCGCGCTATCACGGGATAGACTTCCTTGAGACTTACATCTGCGGACTCTATGACTACATGGCCGACGCTAAGAATAACCGACTGATCCTCGAAGGTATCTCCGCAAACGTTCCCTATGAAATTTTCGCCGGGGCAATAATGGATCAGCTCGACAGGGATATTCCCGTACCCTTCCTTCTTCTTCATCATAAGAATCCCAAGCTCGACGATTTCCAGTGGCACTGGTTCAACCTCGCGGGCTATGACTTGGAGGGCGACGCAAAGATCCTCACGGTAACTTACGGCGAGTACCAATGGTTCGGACTGAGGGATATTTACGAGACAGGTTACGAACGACGGGGCGGATTGATACGTATAACCACGCGCGTGTGATATGATTGGTTAAAGCATAAAGCAAAGGGGTAGATTTTTGCATGAATGAGAGAAACCGCCCTAACCGACCTCGAGGGAATAACAACAACATAAATTACCGCATAGATCTTGACGAATTACTCTTGAGGAACCGGCAGAGGCAGCAAGCAATGAGGCAGGAGCAGGAACCCCCGCGTCCCAGAAAACCACAGAAGCCTCGAAAGCGTAAGAGAGTATCAATCATGAAGATAATCCTGATGACGATTCTCTTGGTTGTGCTGCTTTCGACTGGGGCATTGAGCGCGGGAGTAGCATGGTATGTCGTGAAACTTTCGGAGGATCTTCCGAGCATGGTTGACCTAGCGAACCCTAAAAATAGTTTGCCTTCAATAATGTATGACAGGAACGGTGAGGTAATTGCGCGACTATTCATCGAGAACAGGACACCGCTTGAGCTTCACGAGATGTCGCCCAACATAGTGAGGGCTGTACTGGCGGCTGAGGACTCGGCGTTCTACCAGCACGGAGGAATACGACTCGGCTCAATAATGAGGGCATTATGGACGGACGTTGTTGAAGGCGGAAAGGTTCAGGGAGCAAGCACAATAACTCAGCAGCTTGCGCGAAACTTGTTCCTTACCCACGAGAAGAGCATAACCCGTAAGGCCAAAGAAATCATCATAGCGATGAGGCTCGAAAAACTTTTCCCGAAGGACAAGATACTTGAGCTTTACCTGAACACGATAAACTTTGGCCATGGTGCTTGGGGTGTCGAGACGGCCGCGCGGACATACTTCGACAAGTCAGCAAGAGATTTAGACCTCGCGCAGTCGGCAATACTCGCAGGACTAATCGCAAATCCGGGACGCTACAATCCTCAGTCAAGCATAAGCAACGCAAAGGCAAGGCAGAATTACGTTCTTGGAAGAATGGAGACGCTAGGGTGGATTACGCCGGAACAGAGGCAGACCGCCTACAATGAGGAGCTTGAGTTCCGAAGCAGGGTCAACAAAATCGAGGAGTTCAACATGGCTCCCTACTTCGTCTCACACTTACTCTTCAACGACCTCCTTCCAAAGTACGGCAAAGATGAAGTTTACAGCGGAGGAATGCAGATTTACACGACGCTTGACCTCAAATTGCAGGAGAAGGCTAGGGAGTGCATTCAGGGTCTCAACAAGAGCGTGATGGGAGCGTTGGTCTGCATAGAGTCTGAGACTGGTGAAGTTCTCGCGCTCGTCGGAGGAAAAGACTTCAAGGACAGTAAATTCAACCGAGCAACTCAGGCCGTCAGACAGCCCGGTTCGAGCTTCAAGCCGATAGTTTATGCCGCAGCAATGGAGGAGGACGTCATGCCCAGCGACCATTTCCTTGACGCGCCCATAACGTTCAAGCAGAAGGGCGGTAAAGGGAAAGGCTGGTCTCCCCACAATTCCGGCGGAGGTTACTCGGGTGAGGTTACGCTCCAGCGCGCATTGACGAGTTCCTACAACACCGTCGCTGTGAGGGTGGCGGCATATATCGGTACAGACACGATCGTTAAGATGGCTCGAAACATGGGGATTGAGACGAAATACCTCCCCAATGACTTGTCGGTTGCGCTTGGTTCTGCGAGCTTGACGCCTCTCGAAATGGCTGTGGCCTTCAACTGCTTCAACAACGGAGGAAAGAGGATCGTCCCGCTCATGATACGTGAGATTAAGGACAGGGACGGAAACGTCATCGAACACCGCCAGACCGCAGAATCTCAGGCAATGAGACCGGAGACAGCCTATGCACTGCGCTCGATGATGCAGGACGCAGTTCGTGCAGGAACAGGAAAGCCCGCCGCAATCTCGAAGGTCAACGTCTTCGGCAAAACTGGAACGTCAAACGATTTCATTGATGCTTGGTTCTGCGGTGGAGTTCCGGGACTTACAGCGGTGGTTTACGTCGGGCGTGATGACCACAAGTCGATGGGAAAACGAGCATTCGGCGGAACTATGGCCGCTCCAGTGTGGAAGAAGTTCATGACCTACGCGGTTCAGGAACAGAATACTCCGGCAAACTTTGAGAACCCTCCTTCATGGGTTGAGGTCGACAAGGTCTCAATATGCCGCGCTACAGGTTACAGGGCAAGGGCAGGCTGTCAGGCAGTCCCGCTTTACTTCCCCAAAGGAAGGTCGCCCACCGCGTCATGCCCCGTTCACGGAGGAAGCTACAGAGCCGCCGACAATGACCCAAGAGGGCCGAGATTGTTCCTCGTTGAACAGGATGACACGTACCTTGCGCGAAGATACTCCGAGCCTGGCGATTCCGGCGGAAAGAAGAAGTCATCATCGCAGCCGGCCGAAGAGTCAGCTCCAGCAACTCAGCAGGTCAGTGCTCCGGCAACGAATGCGGCTGTGCCAAGACCTTCAGCACCAGCCCCAAAGCGTCAAGAACCACAGCTTAGTGAGGTTGAGCAGCGTTACAGGCAGTTGCTGAAACAGTACGGCTTGGACTAGCAATATGGGGCAGGAGGAAAGCAAACTCCCGCCCTGTTTTTTTGCCGACTTTACGGTATAATCTCATCATAAATCACATGTACACAAAATTTCAGGGGAGGTAAATTTGTTATGGCACTGTTCGCACAGGACAAGAATCTTGCTATGGAACTCGTTCGTTCAGCGGAAGCCGCAGTCATGGCATCAGGAAGATGGTTCGGTCTCGGAGACAAGAATGAGGTTGACCGCGCCGCTGTCGAGGCCATGAGGTACGTTCTTCACGGCGTTGACATGAAGGGTGTCGTCGTAATCGGTGAGGGCGAAAAGGACGAAGCACCCATGCTCTTCAACGGCGAGAATGTCGGAACAGGTGAAGGCCCGGAAGTTGACATAGCGGTTGACCCAATCGACGGAACAAGGCTTATGGCTCAGGGTCAGGACGGAGCAATCAGCGTAATCGCGGCGGCACCGAGAGGCTCAATGTTCAGCCCCGATAATCTCTTCTACCTCAACAAGATCGTTACAGGCCCGGAAGCAGCAGGCTACATTGACATTCAGGCCCCCATCGAGTTCAACGTAAGAATCGTCGCAAAGGCAAAGGGCAAGAAAATCGAGGAGACGACCGTCGTAATGCTTGACCGTCCCCGTAACGCCGAAATTCTCCAGAAAGTCCGTGCAATGGGCGCAAGGGTAAGGCTCATAGGCGACGGAGATGTCGCGGGCGCATTGATGACGAGTCTTCCAGGACATGAGACAGCGGATATTCTTCTCGGCATCGGTGGCTCTCCCGAAGCTGTAATCACTGCCTGCGCTATGAAATGTCTCGATGCTAACATGCAGTGTCAGCCTTACTTCAGGAACGAGGACGACGAGGCACGTGCAAAGGAGCGAGGATTGACACGTGATACAGTGCTTACGATTGACGACCTCGTTAAGAGCGACAACGTATTCTTCGCGGCGGCAGGAGGCTCTGACGGAGACCTTCTCAGGGGCGTACACTATCACGGAGCTCACATTGAGACTAACTCGCTCTGCATGAGAAGCAGCTCAGGGACAATCAGATTCATATCGGCGACACATTCACAGAAAAAACTTGAGGAGATGGGCGGAAACATCGCCTATGACCCGTCAGTGAAGGAGGAGCTTGGTCTCTAATGCACATAATCAGCGCGCTCACTCAATGGCTGGTCGACACAATCGGCCGTATGGGTTACACAGGAATCGTCTCGCTGATGTTCCTTGAGTCATCGTTCTTCCCTTTCCCCAGCGAGGTCGTGATGCCTCCTGCGGGCTATCTCGCGTGGAAAGGCGAAATGTCCCTTCCCCTCGTCTTAATCTCAGGAATTGCCGGCAGTCTCTTGGGCGCGCTGTTCAATTACTGGCTTGCGGTGAAATTAGGCCGCCCGTTCCTCCTGAAATACGGAAAATATTTCTTCGTCTCGCCCGAATCAATCAACAAGGCTGATGACTTTTTCTCGAAGCACGGCCATGTAAGCACCCTCGTTGGCAGACTTCTTCCCGTAATACGTCAATACATCTCGTTACCCGCCGGAATTGCACGTATGCCAATGAAAACTTTCATGCTCTTCACGACAATCGGAGCAGGGGCGTGGGTAGTCGTCCTAACTTTTGCGGGCTACATACTCGGTGAACACCAGAACTTGCTGAAGGAATATCTCCACGTCATAACACTTGGCTGCGTTGCTCTTGCCGTAGTGATTGCCGGAGGGTACATACTCATACTCAGGAGACGGAGGAAATCATGAGTGGTATTCCTAGCGTAACGCTTAGAGGAATGGAGGCTCTTCCTGTCGAAGTTGAAGTTGTAATTACGGGAGGGCTTTTCGCAATTTCGATTGTTGGAATGCCCGATGTTGCCGTCCGTGAGTCGCGTGAACGAGTGAAGGCTGCCTTGCGTTCTCTCGGCCTCAACCTTAAGGGCAAAATCGCCGTCAATCTTGCTCCTGCTGACGTTCCCAAAGAGGGCGCGCTTCTTGACCTTCCCATCGCGCTCGGAATGATTAAGGCAACGGGAGCGCTCAAGGAATGTCCCAAAGCTCTCTACATGGGCGAGCTTGCACTTGACGGAAGATTGCGGAGGGTCAGGGGAGCTGTTCCGGCGGCGTTTCTTGCGAGGAAGATGGGGATACCGCTCTACGTTCCTTCGGCAAACGCTGAGGAAGTCGCATTAGTTCAGGGAGTCGAGGCGTATTGCGCGGACAATCTCGCCGAACTCGTCATGATGCTGAGAGGTGAAGAATCCTCAAGGCCATTGCCTCCCGCTTACGTCCCTGATATACTCGCTAACGTTGAGACTGATTTTGCGGACATAAAGGGGCAGATTCAGGCCAAACGTGCCGCAGAAATCGCAGCTGCCGGGCATCACAACCTCCTTCTCGTTGGTTCGCCGGGAAGCGGAAAGACCATGATCGCCAAAGCTATGGCTGGAATTTTGCCGCCTCTGACTGATGATGAACTTGTTGAGACAATGATGATACGCAGTACATTGGGAATGGAAACAAAGCCGGGACGTGAGAGGCCTTTCAGGATAGTTCACTTCACGGCAAGCACTGTCTCAGTATGTGGCGGAGGTGCTGACTTGAGGCCGGGTGAAGTTTCTCTTGCGCACAGGGGAGTGCTGTTCCTCGATGAGTACACGGAGTTCAGGAGGGACGTTACGGAGAGTTTACGCGCACCAATTGAGGACGGTGAAATCCATATAAGCCGTGCTATGGGTTCGGTGGTATATCCGTCGAGGGTGCTTCTAGTTCTCGCGGCCAATCCATGCGCCTGCGGTTATCTCGGAGACCCGGTAACACCCTGCAAGTGTTCAGCTACAGAAATAGAACGCTACAATAGAAAGCTCTCAGGCCCCATCATGGACAGAATTGACCTCCAAATTGCAGTCCCAAGATTAACGCCGCAGGAATTATTGAGGATTGACGAAAACGGAAAGCCCCCCGAAACCAGCGCAGTAATCCGGGAACGTGTAATCCGCGCGCGAAAGATTCAGCTAGAACGTTGGCGGGAATACGGCCTCACATGCAACGCCGAAATCCCCGAAAAGCTCGTCAAGAAATGCCTGACTCTCGACGATGACACCCGCTCATATCTTGCGACGATGGCATCAAAAATCAACTTGTCAGGAAGAGGACTAAGCCGCGTCCTCAAAGTTGCGAGGACGATTGCTGACCTTCTGGGCGAGGAGAGCATTCAGAAGAAGCACGTTGCCGAAGCATTGATGTACCGTCAGAGAAACGAAAGGTAGACAGAAAAATTCCCCCCGCCATGAACTTGACGAGGGGATTCGTTTTTAGTCGTCGTAGTATTCACTGCGAGCTTCTCTCTTTGCGAGTATCTGCTCTTTGAAGAACACCCAGCCTGCTGACAGGAAGAATCCCAAGAACGCACCCGTAAGCATGATCCTTGCGCGGCTTGGCTTATACTTATAGTCGGGAGGTGTAGCAGGGTCGACTATCTGGATCGTTGAAAGGTCGCTTGCCTCGGAGAGTTTTGCAGTCTCGTACTGACTCAGCATACGTTCGTACTTTGCGTTCGCGAATCTTATTGCCCTCTCGTAACGCATGTATTCAACGCTGAGCTCCGGGACGTTCCCCAACGATGACAGTATATCGCCGGAGAAAACTTGACCCTGCCTCTGTTCCGTCTTCCTCTGCTCCTCCTCAAGCCTGCGAAGCTCCCTCGTCATTGCCTCGAGCTGGGAATTTGCGAGTTTAAGGCGGGGGTTATCCTTCCTTGCATAGCTCGACAGTGAGGATATCTCGACGTTTTTTGCGGCTATCTGGCTTCTTAGGCTTGCTATTGAGCCGAGAAGTGCTGCCGTCTGTGAGCCTAGTGCCAATACTCCACTGTTCTGCTGGTACTTCATCATTGCATTTTCCGCGTCGCTTAGTTCCTGCTGTGCTTGCATGAGCTGGTTCTCGAAGAATGTCCGCTTCTCCTGCGCGTCAATGAATGACATATCCCTAATCTTCACTTGCAGCTGGTTCACAAATTCGTTGGCAATGTCGGCGGCCTTCTGTGCGTCTTTGTCAAGGTATGCTACGCTGAGGATTCCGCTATGAGTGTCCTCGTTGGCCTCAAGATTTTCAAGAACGGCTTTCCTTGCATTGAGACGTATTTCCTGCTCATATTCCTCCATGAGATTGAACTTGTCAATGATAGCGTCAACTACTGTGTCGCCCTTGAGGATTCCTATGACCATTCCTCCGCTTGTTGCATTTGTTGGAAGACCGGCCATTCCCGCGAGTCCTCCAAGTCCTCCAAGCATCGAGCTAAGTCTGCCACTACCGCTTCCTGCACCAAGAGGAAGTATCCTGCATTCGCCCCTGTAGATGAATGGTGCCATGAATGCGTATGTCGTAAATATTGCGATGAAGATGAACGTAATGAAGAATATGAAGCCCTTTCTTTTCCACAAAACTTGGCACACTTCAAAGAGGTCTATCTCCACTTCGTCATCATAACGATTTTGAGGCATGTGTGAATCAAATCCTTTCACTGAGATTTTTTTGCTGAATTATATCATTACAGGCCATAAAGCACACGGATACACGCATCACTCAGTGCCTTCAAGCTCGATACCTGCCTCTCAAGCGGAAGCCCTGAAGCCTCGTAAGCGAGCGGCAATTCTGTGCAGCCCATCGTAACAGGAACGTCGCGCTCCTTCCAAAGTTCCCCGACAACTTCGCGCATAATTCCTCCTGCTTCGGCCATGTCCCCGGCTTTCACTCTCCTGACGCACAACTGGACTCTTTCCTGCTGTTCCGGCGAAGGCTTGAGGAAGTGGTACTGCATCTTCTCAGCACACGCGGGGTAGATCATGCTCTTCTGTGTACCGTCAGTTGCAAGAAGCCACGAGCAATTCCCCTTGCTCAATTCCTTTGCCGCCTCAACAGTAGACTCGACGATGTGAATCAGCGGCACAGGAAGTTCGTCCCTGAACCTGTCGATGAAGTAGTGAGCAGTGTTGCATGGTACGGCGAGGACGTCTGCTCCCCATTCCGCGAGCTTGAAGAGATTACGGCGTATAACAGGGAGAGGATCAGGGCCAATTCCCATAAGGCCGTCACTTCTGTCGGGGGTCTCAGGGTCAGAGAGCATGATGATTTTGGGGTGCTGTGAGTCGTTTTCGGCGGGGCAGTCGCGGGCTAATATGCGGAGAAATTCGGCGCAGGCTGCAGGGCCCATTCCTCCGAGAACTCCGAGTGTTTTTAACGGACGTGCTGACATGAAAATTACCTCCTTCAAAATTTACACTTGATTATATTTTGGGATAGATTAAAATTTTACACATACTATCATATTTTTGCAGAAGGGAGAAAAAACTTCATGTATTCATTTATTGGCGGCCTTGTACTTCTCATACTCGGCTACATGATTTACGGCGCGATAGTCAACAAGGTATTCGGGCCTGACGACAGGAAGACACCCTGCGTTGAGCACCCGGACGGCGTTGACTTCGTACCCATTTCGGCGGGAAGGGCTTTCCTCATTCAGCTCCTCAACATTGCGGGTCTTGGGCCTATATTCGGTGCTTTGACCGGCGCAATCTGGGGGCCTCAGGTCTATCTCTGGATAGTCTTCGGAACAATCTTCGCGGGTGCTGTCCATGATTACCTCGTTGGAATGCTCTCGATCAGGAACGACGGAGCAAGCGTCTCAGAGATCACCGGAAAATATCTCGGAGGCTTCATGCTTCAGGTCATGAGACTGTTCTCGGTCGTGCTCCTCGTGATGGTCGGCGTTGTCTTCATGGTAGGGCCGGCCGGATTGCTCGCTCTCATGATCACTCAGGGAACAAGCGGCGCGGTAGGTGCTGCGGCTGGTGCTCCTGCGACGTTCATGGGCTACAGCGCGGGTGAATGGACGAAGATTCTCACGGTCGTAATTCTTGTCTACTACTTCCTCGCAACGCTCCTTCCGATCGACAAGGTAATCGGCAAGATCTATCCCGTTTTCGGCCTCTGCTTGATCTTCATGGCAATAGGAATCGGCGGAATGACCGTCTACAATCACCTTCAGGGGACGAAGCCTATGATCGAGCTTTGGGAAGGTCTCTACAACATGCACCCTAAGGCTGACACGATGCCTATATGGCCGTTGATGTTCATCACGGTTGCCTGCGGAGCTATTTCGGGCTTCCATGCCACGCAATCCCCTATGATGGCGAGATGCTTGACCTCAGAGCGTCAGGGAAGGTTCGTGTTCTACGGCGCAATGGTTGCTGAGGGTATCATCGCTTTGATTTGGGCAAGCGCAGGTATAGCGTTCTACAATGCTACTGATGGCGGATTCTCAACGGCTGGACTTCTCGCGGTCGGCGGCGGAAACTCAACGAGCGTCTACCAGATTTCAGTGGGACTTCTTGGGCCTATAGGGAGCATCTTGGCACTTCTCGGCGTTGTTGCGTGCCCGATTACGTCAGGTGATACGGCATTCAGGAGCGCAAGGCTTACCCTCGCTGACTGGTTCAAGATTGACCAGAAGGGGTTTGCACCGAGACTTGTTCTTGCACTTCCGTTATTGGCGGCAGGATACGCGATTTCGTTCCTTGAGTACGGTATCGTATGGCGTTACTTCTCATGGTCGAACCAGACGCTTGCAATGATAGCTTTGTGGGCGGGCGCGGTTTACCTTTGCAGGAACGTCGGCGCAGGAAAGGGATTCATCGCGGCAATCCCTGCAACGTTCATGTCGGCGGTCAGCGTAACGTACTTCTGCATTGCCCCTGAGTGCTACCTCATGCTTGACAGGACTCTCGCTTACGGAATCGGTGTAGCTGTTGCGATGGTGTTCTTCGCAATTTACTGGGTGAGGGTATACTCACCTGAGTCGAAGAAAGCGTAACGGCCATGAAGAAGGTTGTACACGTTGAAGGAATGGGTTGTCAGAACTGCGTGAAGCACGTCAAGGAAGCTCTTGAAGGTCTTGACGGTGTTTCGGGTGCTGATGTGAGCCTTGAGACGAACACGGCGGTGATCACGCTGACGGAAGATGTTGCCGACACGGCGATAATCGCGGCGGTTGACGAGGCCGGATATGATGTCAGCAAGATAGAAGCTGCGTAAGAATTTTGAGCAAGCTGTGCGGGAAACTGCGCGGCTTGTTTTTGTTAAGGAGGAAATTTTATGTGGCAAAAAATCAGGAAATCCATTCTCGGTAGGATACAATGTGCGGAACGTAACCCTATTGTGTACAACGTTAGGGAATACACGCAGAACGAGCGTATACGTAGTTATGTAAAAACGATAGTTGCGCCGTTTGAATATCTTAGAACTGTTTTCCGTAGACGTATCTCTGTCAATGGGCGGGAAGGATTAGCATTTGTGCTGATTGCTAAGAATGAAGCTCCGTACATTGAAGAATGGATAAAATTTCATCACAAGCAAGGGGTCTCTCACTTCTTTATTTATGACAATGAAAGCGAGGACAACCTGCGTGAAGTCTTAATGCCTTACATTGAGCGCGGGCTTGTAACTTACCGTTTGCTCAAGGGAAGGCGAAGGCAGATTGATGCCTATAACAAAGCTATTCACACTTATGGGCGTAAATTCAGGTACATGGCATTCCTTGACGCTGACGAGTTTGTGTTTGTACGTGATGAAAGCTATAGGGATAGGGGATTCAACCTTTACGATTTTGTTGACGACTTCATGAAGTCCCACGAGAACGCAGGAGGACTCGCTGTGCATTGGCTTGTATTCGGTTCAAACGGACACAAAACAAAACCTAAGGGCGGAATCCTTGAGAATTACACTATGTCCACAGAAAAAGATTTTGAGAATAACAGGTTTGTAAAAACTATTTGTGACCCGCTGAAAGTACGTTTTTTTGTGGATGATCCTCACTATCCCATATACTTCAAGTTTTTTTTCAATCTCGACGAAAACGGCGAAAAAGTGCAAGGCTCTGTATCAAAGAAAATAACTTTCGACAAAGTACGAATCAATCATTACTTCACTAAATCGCTGGAAGAGTATATCTTGAAGAAGAATCGCGGAAAAGCTGACCGGGACGGTTTGAGGTCTATGGAAGAGTTTTACGAAAATGACCAGAACGTTCTGAATGACACAGAGATACTCTCGCACAGGTGATGAGTGAGATGAGAGGCTTACACAGGCGACGTCTTTCTTAATTCTTCCTGTATGAGCCTTCTCACATCGTCAAGAGTTATTGACGGCTGATGACTTGCCCGGTTCTGAAGCATCTTCTGAACTGCCGGAAGCCCAACGACGATCCCCAGTATCACCAGCCCAAGATATATATCATTCCTCAGGTCTCCCATTCTTGCTTCAAGGCCATCGACGCGAGTTGAAAGTATTGAGATCGCTCTTGCCAATTCATTCATATCCTGCCTTAGATCCTTAATTTCCTGCTTCTGCGATTTCAGTTCTTCCTGCATTTCCTTCTGCTTCTCCAGTATCATATCCAGCTTATCTTCAATCCGCTGCATATGAGCCTCAAAAACATCTTTACGAACATAAACGCTCATATCCTCAGACGCAGCACCGTAACACACCGTACTCGTCAACATTAAAATCGCCAAAGCAACGCAAACTTTCCTCATAAGAATCTCCTCCTTAAAATATTTGCAACAAATTTTAACATAATGACTCCCCCGAAACTCTTATGCTATAATCTTTCACATCTCGCATGACTGAGGCTCCAAACGTGAACTCACGGCCTCAATGTCAGCGTAAGGAGGAAAATTTCACACATGTACGCAGTAATCGAGACAGGCGGAAAGCAGTACCGCGCAAACGTCGGCGACAAGTTCAGGGTCGAGAAGCTCTCCGGCGAAACAAGCACAGAGATAATCTTCGACAAAGTAATCGCAGTAGGCGGAGACGGAGAGGCACGCTTCGGAAATCCCTACATCGCGGGCGCAAGAGTTACAGCCGAAATCGTAAAGCAGGGGCGCGCCGACAAAGTTCTTGTGTTCAAGTACAAGAGCAAGAAGAATATCCGCAAAATGCGCGGGCACCGTCAGTATTTCACCGAAGTAGTAATCCGCAACATAGAGGCATAAGGGAGGAAAATCACTCATGGCACATAAGAAAGGTCAAGGAAGTTCAACCAACGGTCGCGACAGTCAGCCTAAGTACAGAGGCATAAAAGTTTACGCGGGTCAGACAGTAACAGCAGGAAGCATTCTCGTCCGTCAGTGCGGGACAAAGGTTCACGCCGGAAAGCATGTAGGACTTGGACGCGACTTCACGCTTTTCGCGCTCGTTCCCGGAAAAGTGAACTACCACAAGAAGCTCGGCCGCAAGTTCGTATCGGTTGAGCCTTCGCAGTCAGTGTAGAGAAATCCACGAACGCCCCTGAGATATGGGGCAAATTTTTTTATAAGGACAATGAAATTCACAGACACAGCAGAAATTTACGTTAAGGCAGGACGAGGCGGAAACGGCGCACTCAGCTTCAGGCGCGAGAAATTCGTACCCAAAGGCGGCCCAGATGGCGGAGACGGCGGAAGTGGCGGCGATGTCGTGATCGAGGCTGTCGGAGGAATAGTTACCCTCGCTGACTTCGAGTATGACAGACGGTTTCAGGCAGGACACGCGGGACACGGCGGCGGTGCTTTGCGCTCCGGGAAAGACGGCGATGACCTAATCATTCACGTACCTTGCGGGACATTGATACGAGAATCTGGGGACGATAAAATCCTTGCTGACCTCACAGAACCCGGGCAGAGATTCATTGCTGCACACGGCGGAAAGGGCGGGCGCGGAAATTCTCACTTTGCAAGTTCCTCAAGACGCGCTCCGAAATTCGCGGAGAAAGGAGACCCGGGCGAGGAGAGGGCGTTGTCGCTGGAGTTGAAGCTGATTGCTGACGTTGGACTCGCAGGTTTCCCGAACGCTGGAAAGTCAAGCATACTCTCAGCCATCAGCGGAGCAAAGCCCAAAGTCGCAGGCTACCCCTTCACCACACTCACGCCTAATCTCGGAGTTCTCGCAGTTGATGACGCTCAGGTCGTAATTGCAGATTTGCCAGGCCTAATTGAAGGAGCGCATGAGGGAAAGGGACTCGGACTGCAATTCCTGAGGCATGTCGAAAGGACGCGAATCTTAGTCCACGTTATCGACCTCTCACAGCCTGACCCGGTGGCAACATTCCGCGCACTTCTGGGCGAGTTCAGGGAGTACGGCGCAGGTTTGGACACAAGGCCGTCAATCGTCGTCGGTAATAAAATCGACATCGCAGGAACGGACGCTAATTCTCAGGCACTCAAAGCGGAGGCCGAAAGATTGTCGCTCCCATACATGGCCGTCAGCGCGGTATTCGGCACTAACATTCCCGAACTTATAAGGGCCATCGCCGAATTAGTCCGCAAAACTCCCGTAACTCAGCCGCAAGTTTCATCACCCGAAATAATAGAGCTTCCAATGAGGAAATCGACAGGAAAGTCATTGCGTGAACCCGTCAAGATAATCCGGCAGTCCGACGGCTCATTCAGGGTTGAACATGAAAACTTCGAGAAGTCAGTCGCAAGGATCAACTTCGAGCATGAGGACGCTCTCCAGAAATTCGCGGGATTGTTGAAAGTCCTCAGCGTTGAGGAAGCACTTGAGGCAGCGGGCGCAAGGGAAGGCGACAAGGTTTACATAGGCGATGTCGAGTTCGACTTCGAGCCTGATACGGTAGCATAGGCCATGAAGACAGGAATAATGGGCGGAACTTTCGACCCGATACATTACGGGCACTTGCTGGCTGCTGAGGAAGCTCGCATAAATCTCGGCATCGACAGGCTGATTTTCGTTCCTACAGGAGACCCGCCTCACAAGCATAACAGGAATATCACTCCCGCTGAGGACAGGTACGCGATGACTCTTCTCGCTACGGCTGGCGTTCTTGAGTATTCGGTCTCACGGATTGAGATTGACAGAACGGAAGAGACTCACACGGTTGACACTTTGAGGTCGTTCATCGAGTCGGGGATAAGGCCGGAAGATTTATACTTCATCACGGGGCTTGATGCAATGCTCTCGATAACATCATGGTTCGAGTACGAGAATATCCCGGAGCTTTGCACCCTTGTAACAGCAAGAAGACCGGGCTATCCAGTAAGCGGAATAGAAACCTTGCCTGAATTTATACGTAATAAGCTAAAATATATAGAGATTCCGCAGTTCGCAATATCGAGCACAGAGATTCGCGAACGCACAAGAGACAGGAGGGGTATAAGATTTCTTGTTCCTCATCTTGTCGAAATATACATAGAGTCCAATAATCTCTACAAAAATCTATGACGAGGTGAAACGTTTTATATGAGAATGCTGAAGATTATAGGGATAATATTCATGGTAACAGCCTCTGCAGTGGGAGGGGCAGCATTGCGCCTGATGGAACTCCTCAACGACCCGAATCCGCTCCCAATTCCGCAGGCATCACAGAAGAAAGCCGAGCTTCCTCCGCAGATTATGCAGTCTTCACCAGAGAGCGCATCAGTTTCATCGGAGCTTGCAGTCAGCGAGACACAGAAGCCCGACAGTGTTGCACGAAGCACAGTCAACGTTCTTGTTGTCGGACTGGATAATGTTGAAGGAGGCTCAAGGACGGACGCAATCGCACTCGCAATATTCGACGCAGAGAACAAAGCTCTCAGGATTGCATCAATACCGCGAGACTCACGCGTCTACATTCCCGGAAGAAGCTGGGACAAGATCAACCACGCCTACGTCTATGGGGGCATCAATCTTCTCAGAGAGACTCTGGTCAACCTTACGGGTATGCCGGTGGACTACTTCATCAAGGTGAACTACAAGAGCTTCCCGCGAATCGTTGACATCTTGGGAGGAGTTGACATTTACGTCGAGAAGAGGCTGCATTACAACGACTATTCGGGAAAACTTTTCATCAACATTGCCGCCGGCCAGCAGCACATGGACGGGAAGACCGCGCTCGGATACGTCCGCTTCAGGCATGACCCGCTCGGCGACATCGGGAGGGTGAAGCGTCAGCAGAAGTTCATCGACATAATGATGAACAAGATAAGGACTCCCGCGATACTTCCCAAACTTCCGGCGATATTCACGGAGATCTACGACGCGATTGACACTGACCTCGCACCTCTTGAGGCGTTCAAGCTGGTTCAGTTCGTAACATCACTATCGCCTGACCGCATAAAGATGTTCATGGCACCCGGACGAACAGGGTCAAGCAAGAACATAAGCTACTGGATACTGGACAACCATGCGTTCTCGCTTCAGCTTGCCGCAAAATTGCCGCCCTCAGAAAACGCGACAGTTGAGGGTGCTGAGAATGTTGAGCTTGACTTCACGCCCGAACCCGTGAACATGTCAGGCTTCGACAGCGAGAAGATTGCTGAACTCCGCGACCAGATACTCAGCATAAGAATCCTCAACGGCGACGGTGAGAAAGGAATCGGTAAACGTGCCGCGCAGATATTCCAGAGGATTGGGATTGAGGTTCCTTATACTGGGAATGCCAGGCACTACGACTACAGGGCATCGAGCATAATCTACCCGCCGAGCGATGATGATTCAGGGAGGCAGGGAGCTATGGCACTTGCTGAACTCTGCGGGATAAAGAACGAACGCCTTGTACAGCCCGACAAGAGAGCAGTATCACTTACGCTTATACTCGGCCATGACAAGGAGGAATTATTCAGGAGGCTTGAACCCCTGAACTCGTAATCACTCCTCGTAGCCCGAACGTGTAAGCCTCATGTTCACAAGCTCAGGAATGAGAACGGCACACGCGAGAATTACTTCACTTCCGCTTGGAGACGAACCCCTTGAACGTATTGCCTTGTCCATATCAAGGACAGCCGCAGTACCAAGAGGGGTTATCATTCCTCCGGCCTCAAGAGCTTTCTTTGCTTCGTCCTGAACGCGCATTAGTTCGCCGATTCCGCTGTTTGCCGCAAGACTGGTGTCTTGATTTTCCGCCATTATCGTTATGAGAGTGTGAGTGAGCCTTTCCCTGAGATAGAGATGACCCTGAGTCGCCTCAAGTTTCCTGAGAGTCTCAACAGCTTTCATGGTCTGAACATAACCGTGCTCAACTTCGCCCCTGCAGCCTTCAAGGCCGTATGAGACATAAGCGCGTTCACCGGGCGTTAGAACTTTGAGCCTCCCAGAATCCGTGAGCGGCCATAATTCCCGGGCAGTCAAACCTTGAGCGAACGATGACGCTGTTAGAGCCAAAGCTCCGGGAGTGAGGATGCGCTTCTGTGCGAGGAGTCTTCCTGCGGCGGCGCAAATCAATCCCATGCAAAGGATATGACCTTTCATTGAAAGTTTTCCGCGAGTTGCTGTGAGAGAGTCGTTGATGCCGATTTTACCGGGTGATTTCAATATCGTGAAAGCATCTGTGGGCTTTAGAGATTCGGTGTCTGCTCCTGCCGAGGCAAAATTTATGAAGCACTGGAACAATGACATGGCCGAATTGAGAAGCGTGGGAAAATCCGTACCGTCAAGAGCCTTTTCGTCGAGCGGGGTGATCAGCCCGGGCTTAGGGTAGACTGAGGCTGTGAGAATTATTGATTTTACGGCTAATTGTGCTGTGTTGAATATGTATACTTCATTCATGAGTGTATCCTCCCTGCGTATTGTACTTCATGTTATAAATCGGACAAAAGGAATGTGTTAATTCATGGCAACGTCAAGCATATTCAAAACGTTCAGGATAGAAGGGTTGAGAATTTCGTAAAGATGCTCGACGCTGAACCTATGCCGACTCCTGATATGTCAGATTGTCTCGTTTAGTATCCGGAAGAATCATGAAAAGTTCATGTTAGCATTAGCACACCCGACTTAATTAGCGCAATTCATCTCTAACCTAAAGGGCTGGGAGTCTTCTTGCGAATTATGATACAATTCTTATATCCTGATAAATCCAGACTAGAAATTCATGAAGGAGTTGAGAGAGCATTGATTAAGAAGTCGAGTATCCTAATGATGATGATTGCGTTAGTTATGGGAAGTGTTGGGTGTGCGTGGGGAAGTGTCAGCCTTAATGCGTTTCCTGATCCTGTGTTCCGTGAAGAACTCAAGCGGTACGACAGCGGATGGGGGGAGTACGATTCAAATGGCGAGCTGTATACAGTAGGCCGAGATGATGGTATTTTGGGTGATAAAGAGATAGAGAGAATAACGTTCCTATCTTTGGGGTCGGTAACATCACTGGATGGTATCAAGTATCTTACATCTCTGGAAGACTTACGATGCCGTAGTACAAAGATGACTAAACTTAATGTAAGCGGTTGTACTACTTTAGAAAGACTGGAGTGCCAAGATAGCCAGTTGGTAGAACTTGATGTAAGCGGTTGTACTGCCTTAAAATACTTGGATTGCCAAGAAAACCAGCTAAGAGAACTTGATGTAAGTGGTTGCACTGCTTTAGAGTTGCTACATTGCTACAGTAATAAGAGCGAGATGAACCTACTTAATGCAAGTGGCTGTACATCTTTAACGCATCTATACTGCTACTACAGCCAACTGAAAAAACTCAATGTTAGTAACTGCACAGCTTTAATGCAGTTGCACTGTTCCAATAATCAGTTGGAAGAGCTTGATGTTAGTAATCTTAAAGCATTAACATATTTGAATTGTCCCAATAATCAGCTAACTAAACTTGATGTGAACGAATGCTCTGCCTTAGCTGATTTGGATTGCTACAATAACCAACTGACCGAGCTTAATTTGAGTGACTGTACTGCTTTAGAGTACCTGCAATGTGCCAATAATCATATAACTGAGCTTGATTTAAGTAAAAATAAAGCTCTCCGTTTTAATTACAATTCTGGCGGTTGTTTATGGCAGAAAGCGAGGGATTTGAAGTTAAAGAAAACTTCGGAAGGTCATTATGAGATTAATATGAAAGATTACGTTTCCCGCCTTGAGTATATAGAGTATGCTGATATTGATTACAACAAGGGAACGGGAATTGCCACTGTTGGCTGTCCTATTGCTTCGATAGGCTACGGGTATAATACTGGTCTTAAAAGTATAATTATGCCTGTTAAAGTAACTAATGCTTTAAGTATTACTCCCATTGAACGCTATGGCTCAGAGACATACGGCATAATCTGCAATATGACTGATAATAGTTACTTGGACGAAAATGGAAACCAGCTCACAGAGTCAGCAATACATAACTACAGCTACAACGACTACGGAGAATTAGGACTGGCAGCAGACGGAGATTCACGCATTATCCTTCGTGTCGAGACTGATAAACCCGGAATAGCGTCATTCAGCATAAATGATGATGTAGGCGCGAAACTCGAATCTCTCACATCACGCGCAGAACTCTCAGCGTCAGATGGACTCAGTACAACCAAACTCTTCGGATATGATCCGCTACTTGAGACATATCAAGTCTCAGCTGTACTCGTTGCACCTGAGACTTTTCCGAAGGAGAAGGATTTTCCGTCGGACATGTTCAAGGTTCACGTGAAGTTCACGGACGAGGACGGGGAAATCACAGAGGACGATCTGGAGCTGAAGATTGAGGCTGCTCCTGTGATATTGATTCCCGGAGAGATGGATTCGCATGGCTGGTTCCTAACAAGCTGGGGCGATGCAGATCGCACTTTCGGCCATAACAACAATTCGGGCATTTGGCGCGAATTATTGGATATAGGCTTCAAGAAAGAGCATATCGCCTTAGTTGATTACAACACAACGAACCTAAAGAATCAGAAATACGTTCTTTATGACGTTCTGAAAGCTATGTTTGGGGCTTATGCTGATGAGGGTATTGTCTGCACAAAAGCTGATGTTGTAGCTCACGGTCTGGGAGGGCTTCTCGTACGCCAGTACCTAGATGAAGCAGACAAGGACAGCCCGTATTACAGTTTTAATAACTGGTCGGCAATCTCATACAGACAGGGAATGATTCACAGAGTCGTGAATATCTCAGTTCCTCACAGAGGCACACCGTTGGCGAACGTAAAGCTCGGAGATACAAGCATGATAAACGGCGATTGGGGGATGAAGAACCTTGCGTATTGTATACTCAAAATTTGGCGTGTCTTTTGCAACGAAATAGTTGGCTCTCAATCTCAATGGAAAGATTTGGCTCTCGGCAGTGAGGTTGTGAGTCTTCCATTTCCCGCAAATGTTCCTATGCACTTCATCTACGGTGATATAACGTCTTCTCTTGGCGGGCTGGAAAAAGTAAAAGATGTCTTGTTCCTGCTGAAGAATCTCGCAGACCTTGCAAAGACGTTGAAAGACTTGCCGGGAAGAATAGATGAATTGGAGGAGGCCGCTGCACCGTTAGAAAAAATTTTCACTCGTGCAATTTTAGAGGACAATGTTATGGATGAGACTACATTCAACGCTGTGAGCAAGCTTCTCGATAGGAACAATATGCTTCGTCTTCAGGAATTTTTGAAAGCTCAGCTATCAGTTGCCCAAACTGGCATGTCATTTATTGAGATGTTCGCCCAATCCCCAGATTTTACGAAACTTATGCAGATTGCTGGTGTTGCTATGGGAGGGGGTATCGGCTTGCTGAAGACTTTTACGGTTGATTTATATTTCGCGATACAAGACGTGATTTTCTCAGGCCAGCCTCATGATCTCTTTGTTCCAAAGTGGAGTGCAATAGCGGCTTTCCCGGAATACTCAACAGGCTTTCCCGTAACGCCCGGAATATTTGACCTCTGGCATTTCAAGTATGGTGAGATTTGTCATCAAGCTGGTGTTGCCGAGTTTGTCGGGTATCTTCTCAAGAGCGCGCCTCTAAGCGAATTTGCTGTACTCAAGGAATCAGTTCCGCTTCCGGGTACTGCTGACTCTTTCTCAAAAACAATGAAAGCGACTTCTGACGGTGCAGACTCTGACATAGAGATAGACTTCGATAATTTTTACGTCAACAATTTCGGTCTGACCATCAGAAAGAGCAGTCAGCAGGTTTTTGGTGATGGCACAACCGCGTTAAAATTTATTGCCAATGCCAACATCAAAGCCAGCGGAGATGTGAACCTTGTCGTTCAAAAAGACGGCCTCGACAGAATTTTCCCGATGTTCGCAGTGAACGGGGATACATTCGAGTCAATTCTGGTGTTTAAGAGCGGAGATGAGGGTGCAATGACTGCATACTGCTATGCTCCAAGCAATAAAGGGAATCTCTACATATCGAATACTTTGGAATTTTCTTATTCTGATGACTTCGATGATGAAGAGAAACCTGATGATAATACGCCTCCTGAAATCACTGTCGACGCGCTACCTAACGGAATAACAGGACAAGCATATACTTATCAGATCACGGCATCAGGGACGACCTCGATAACATGGACGCACACGGGCAGCCTTCCCGATGGCCTCACACTCAGCGAATCAGGGCTAATCTCAGGAACTCCAGCGAAAGCCGGAAGTTCAACCTTCACGGTTACAGCCACGAACTCAGTAGGCACAGACTCGCGCACGTTCACGCTTCAGGTTCTCGCCCCCGTAAGCATCACGACAACGAGCCTCAAAACTGGAACAATCAACAAATCCTACAGCGTAACCCTCAAAGGCAAAGGCACAAAGCCCCTTACATGGTCGGCTACAGGACTCCCCAGCGGCCTCAAAATCAGCGAGAAGGGGAAAATTTCCGGCAAGCCTACAGCGTTTGGGACGTTCAACGTGAAAATTACAGTCTCGAACGGCGCAGGCAATGCCACAAAGGAACTCAAGCTCATCATTAAGGGAATCCCGCCGAAACTCTCAGGGGCTCTCGCAAAGGCTGAATTGGGTGAATACTACGAATCCGGCCTGAAGCTCACAAGGGGAAGTCTGCCTATAACTTGGAGCATTATGGGGGAGCTTCCTGATGGACTAGTATTCAACGCCTCAACGGGAGTAATCTCGGGAACTCCGGCATCGTACAAGAGTTCGGGCTTCAAGCTGAAGATTACAGCCTCGAACGGTGCAGGAGAGAAGTCGAAATCCGTAAAGCTCGAGGTCAAAGGCACAAAGCCTAAAATCACAGCCAGCCTGCCGAATGCTACAGCAGGGCAACCTTACACAGCTACCCTAACCGCCACAGGAAGCCAGCCAATCACATGGAATGTCGAGAATCTTCCCGAAGGTCTCACTCTTAACGGCGACACGATTTCCGGCACTCCTACGGCAGCAGCAAAGTCCTACAAGGTGAAACTCACAGCCATGAATCCCGTGAAGTCCGCCAAAAAGACCGTAACCCTCAAAGTCATCGCGGCATCTGACACACAGCTTCCTGCAATGTTGGAAATAGGCAAGGAATCGTACTCATTCGCTGAATATTCAGTGCTTCCTGATGAATTGACGCTCGCAAATTCAGATGGTTATGTCGTTGTAGCAGTACTTCCTGAGATTTCGGTTGACGTTTCAGGAATGTATGACTTTGGAATCGCATTGAGTGATGACGTTCCAGTGGGCGCGGAGTTGTTGTACCTTGCAAATTCTGACAATCCTTCCTATGATGACGAGATTGCAGAGTTCTTTGACGACACTGGCGAAATCTCAGTCGTTCCCGAAAGCCGAAGATTCTCAGTCTCAATATGGATCAATGAAGGTGTCATTTATTCGCCGGCAATCGCAGTGAAAAAGTAAAAGCAAAAATAAAAGCCCCCCGAATCTCTCGAGGGGCAATGTGTTTCAGACGTTACTGCTGCTCACTGATCTTTACCGCTATGACCGGCTCGTAGATGATACCAGGTTCGAGCCATGCCGATACCGTTACCGAGTATGTCTCAGGCACTCTCTCGATGACATCATTCGTCTCATCAAGGAATACTGCCTTGTCCGAATCACCATCGTCGTCCTCACCATATGGGAACGAATGCCACACTAACAATCCGCCCTCTGGTGCGTTCACATCGAGCGAGACTGTGAACTCATACATTCCCTCTTCCTCGACCTCAATCGCAGGAAGCACAGCCGCGATCATCTCGTCCGCGTTTGCCACACGCGCAAGCATCTCAGTGGTGAGTTCTCCGCGCTCGTAGTACGCAACGCCGTTCACGAACTCTGGACCTTCAGGCTCTTCCGATTCATCAATCCGCTTCTCTTGAAGCTCCGTTCCTTCGGGGTGAATCGTTATGTAGAGAACCTTCGTATTCTTGCTGGAAGCCTTGTTCGCGTTCTCAACTTTCACCGTGATCTTGAAGTTCTCTCCTGCTTCTTCGGGTACTCCTTCAATCAGTCCAGTGTCCTCGTCAAGCCTCAGGCCCTCGGGCATGTTCCCAGTGTACGACCATATCACTTCAGCGTTCTTCGTCGAAAGCTCAAGCTGGCAGGTGTACCTTTGGCCAACAACTCCGTCGGGAACATCTCTGACTTCCGTCTTGATTTTCGGTTTCAAGGCCTTGATGGTCATCTTCATTCCCTTGCTGTACGACTGGTCATCGCCTGAACCGTTCTCGACTGTTACCTGAATCTTGCTGTTGAACGCTCCCTCAGGCGTACCCTCGATTGTGCAGACCTCGCCCGTTTCGTCCGTAGTGAAGTCAAGACCTTCCGGCAAATCCTCGAAGTACCACGTTATCGGCGTTACTCCCGTCGCTTTCAGTATTGACTTGTACGCCTCACCTTCTGTTCCCTTCTTGAACGAGCCTTTGATCTTCGGCGTTACTCCCTTCACATTCAGAGTGAACTCCTGAGAAATCTCAACAGCTCCATTGCTCGCTGAAATAGTCAGGTCGAACTCGCCCGCTTCTGTCGGCTTTCCGGAGAACTTGCCCTTGTCGAACTTCACTCCATCAGGCAAATCGCCCTCGATCCCCCACATGGTCGGCTTCATGTTCTGAACTTTGAGCGTGAAACTGTACTTCTTGTTCCACGTTGCTTCCTTCAGTGCATCACTCTTGAACGTAGGAGTCTTTGCTACAACTTTCAGGGTGATCGGCTTAGCCTTTGATGAGCCTGCAGAGTTCGTTGCGATTACATTGAACTTGAAGGTTGTGGCCTTGCTCGTGTCAACTTCTCCAGTGATCTCGCCGTCAGGAGTGAGCTCCAATCCCTTTGGAAGCGAGTTAGCCTCTTCCAGCGTCCACGTCATTGGTGATGTTCCTGCAGCCTCAAGGAAATAGCTGTACTCCTCACCCTGATAAGCGTCAGGAATCTTCGACGACTTCACTACAGGGACTTCCGCATTATCGTCCGCAGGGTTCACCTTCAGCGTCAAGTTCGCGTAGTCCGTTCCCACAGCATTCTTCGCTTTCACAACGATATTGTACGTTCCTGAGCTTTCCGGCGTTCCTGTGAGTACTCCATCACTCGTTATACTGAAGCCTGTGAGAGTCTTGAACGTTGCTGTCCACGTTATATTCTCGCCTTCTGCACCCATCGGGAATGAGTATCCCTGCCCCACTTTTGCGTCCGGGAGCGTCTTGGTCAGAATCTTCGGCGGAAGTTTGTCGGTGTTTTGCTCAATCTCAAGCGTGAACATCTTGCTGTCACTGCCAGCTGAGTTTGCAGCCGTTATCTTAACCTCGAACGTCCCTCTTTTTTGCGGCGAACCTGAGATTTTCCCCGAAGGATTCAGAGTGAAACCATCCGGAAGCCCCTCTGCCGTCCAAGTGATCGGCGTTGTTCCGCCAGCGTAAAGCGTGAAGTTATAAGCTGTTCCCACCGTGCCTTTCAGGAGAGCGTCCGTGCTTATCGTCGGAGGTATTGCAGGCGCAGGATTGCCCCTCACTGTCAGCGTGAACTTGCGAGAGTCTTTCCCGGCAGAATTTGCGGCTGTTACCGTGAATGAAGCATCGGCTCTCTTCGAGGGTGTTATGCCGGAAAGGCTGCCCGTCTCGGAATCAAGAGCAAGCCATGAAGGAAGTCCGCTCGCGCTCCAAGTGATCGGCTCAGTACCAGTCGCATCAATCGTCCTTTCAATGCCCTCGTCGTAACCATACGTGCCCAAGTCCTGAGCTGTCGTTATTGACGGAGGTATAACAGCCGGTATTATAGTCAGCGTGAATGTACGAGAGACTTCGCCGCCCGCGTTCGACACTGCAACCGTGAACGAGTATGTGCCTGTCGTCATAGCCGCACCATAGACAAGCCCCGCACTGCTCATGTTCAAGCCGTCAGGAAGATTCTCAGCCATCCACGTCAGAGGAGCTGTGCCGGTTGCCTTAATCTGGATTGAGATCTTTTCGCCAGCCTTGAACTCGCCTAAGTCAGTAGATGTCGTTACCTCCGCCGGATTGATGAAGATGTGCTTTTTCATCACGATCGTGAAGTTCTTGCTGTCCTTGCCCGCCGAGTTCGACACTGTGGCTGTGAATGAGTATGTGTCATCGCTCTCAACCGTGCCGAAAAGCAGTCCGTCGTTAGTGATGCTCAAGCCCTCAGGAAGTCCCTCAGCTGCCCACGTCAACGGTTCTGTGCCTGTGGCCTCAAGTTTGATTGACACGCTATAGCCGGCTGTGTACGACCCCAAGTCCTCAGATGTCGTGATTGTCGGAGCAACTATTGGGTCAGGGTCATAACCGCCGCCAACAACTTCAAGCGTGAAGCTCTCACTGATATATCCGCCCGGATTCGAGACACTTACCTTCACAATGTACGTCCCGGCAGTTGTCGGAGTTCCTGAGATTGTCCCGGAATCGAACGTCAGACCTTCAGGAAGCCCCTCAGCCATCCAGATCATCGGCTCATCGCCCGTTGCCTCGATTGTCGCTGAGTATTCCTTTCCGACATCCGCAGAAGCAAGCGATTCGGTCGTAATTACCGGAGCTGCTACGATTGGCGCGGAGACCTCTACATTCAATGTAGCCGTTGCGCTGTTTCCTGACTCATCAAACGCAGTTACCGTTACGTTGTATGTCCCTGCTACAGCAATCGGAGCTGTTACCGTGTAGACCATCACAGTGTTGTACTGAGTCGCGTATGCTACAGTCGTTGAAGGCTCAATCATTATGCCTGTCGGAACTGGCCCTACCTCCCATGTTACATCTCCGTTGTTGTTCGCGGCGGTGAATGAAACATCGGCAGATGCTCCGGCTGTTACGTTCACCATAGCTGTTTCGGGTGCTATTGTCAGCGGAAGCACTGGCGTCGGTGTCGGTGATATTGCCAGCGTGAACTCTTTCGACACGGAATTTACGCCGTTTGTTGACGTTGCCCTCACCGTGAACTTGAAGCTCCCCGCAAGCGTCGGTGTTCCCGAGATTACTCCCGCTGTGCTGAGTTCAAGACCGTTAGGCAATGAACCGCTTTCAACCGCCCATGTTACTGCCGACGGAGTCGCGCTGAGTGTCTGGCTGTAGGCTATCGCAACCGTACCCGACGGAAGAATCGCGTCCGTGTCAATCGTAATCGTTATGACAGGCGGATTCGGCTTGAAGGGTGAAGGGTTGAGAGGATCGGGGTCAACTGGGTCGATGACATCGGAAATCTCTTCCGTGTGAGTCGTACCGCCGTTATCGTTCGGGCCGAGTATCGAGTTGTCGAAGCCGATGACGCTGGAAGCACCGCTGTCGGAATAGTAGTAGTTGTCGCTGATGATGTTCGGCGAGCCTGTAGCCTTTCCGATGATTGTGCCCTTGTACTGCGCACGGCCTTTGACGCGGGTGTAAGCCCTGTTGTTGGTTACTGTCCCTGAGTTGAGATGACCGATGACTCCGCCGACTGCCTCACTGACTGCTGACACTTGGGAGTCAAGCTCGATCATGTTCGTGTCGGCCATAGCATCACCGCCGAGATAGCCCGCAATACTGCCGGAGATGTAGTTGCCTTCGACTGCCGAGTCACCGAGAACGTAGCAGTTTGTGAGAGTACCTGCCTGCATGTAGCCGACGATTCCGCCCGCGTACTGCTTGCTTCTAACGATGCCCTTGACGACGCAGTTGTTGACCTTGCTGGATTCGCCTGAGACGTAGCCGGCGATACCTCCAGCATGTGACAGGTTAACCTCCTGACCACCTGAACCGCCTGAGAAAGCGTATATCGAGTCATTGATGGTTACGCGGCATTTCTCGATTGTACCGCCTTCAAGAATACCAACGATTCCTCCGGCATAACCAATATAGTTTTCACTGGTATATACACTACCTGCGCTTACATCGCCTGACACCCTGCAGTTTATAACTTTGCCGTCTGCGTTGACCATTCCGACAATACCGCCTGCTGTAAATTTGCCGGAGTAGTTGCCCATTACTGATTGGCCACTGAAATTGCAGTTTTCAATAGTTCCTGATTTCAGCCTGCCTGCAATTCCTCCTATAATGCGGTTGTTGTCGCTGGTGTACGCGGAGTGCCAGCCTACAGCTCCCTTGACATTAAGATACTTCACTGCTGTCCCATCGCTGTCAATAACTCCGAATACAGGGCTGCCAGTCGAAATGCTAATAGTATTCCCGTTGCCATTGAAGTGTCCTGTGAAAGGCTTTGCTTCTTCCTGTCCTATAGATTGGTTGTACCATAAGGCATTTGTTGTGATGTCCTGAGTCAGCTTATAGTACCTGTCTCCCGGCTCTGTCCCTGCGTTCACCCTGTCCCGAAGCGTCTTGAGGTCATCGAGCGTGTTAATCCTGTACGCCTTATCCTCAGTCATGCCGTTGTACCCTTCATCATAGTACGCGGCATAAGCAGATGTTACCGACAGAAGAGCGAGGAGCATCACGAGAAACGAACACATGATTTTCTTTCTGTGCTTCATGAAATTATCCTCCTTTTGTTTTCCCTGTTACATATTTATTTTGTGTTACGACCTTGAGCGCGTATTGACCTTCCTAACGAACAATCAAGCAAATCGCCTCTATCCTGACGCAGAGTATAGTATGGATTTCGTGAAGTATAACATAATTTTGCGCAAAAAAACAGAGTGCCCCGTTCACCGAGACACCCTGCCAATTTCAAACCGTCCTACTTCAGCATTCCTGCCAACGCCCTCTCTGATGCCGAAGGATCGTTCTGTGCTGTTGACCCTCGAACCGCCGTAACCCTCCTGACGTTCGCGCCCTTCATCTTTGAGTTCAGAGTCCTATCAGTCCTTCCTGCCCCTGAACCCTCGTGCGTGCAGAAAGGAATCACGGTCTTCCCGCTCCAATCGTGAGCCTCGATGAACGTGTACATGCACATCGGAATATCTCCCCACCAAATCGGATAGCCGAAATATATCGTGTCATAGCCTGAGATGTCCTTGTCCTCAAGGATTGCGGGACGTGCGCCTGCGTTCTGCTCTTTCTTTGCGACATCGGTGCATTCGTCATAGTTCGCTGGGTATTCCTTTGCGGGTTTGACCTCGAAGAGTTCCGCGCCTGTTTTGCCTGCGATAATCTGGGCGAGTTTCATGGTGTTGCCTGTTGTGATGTTTCCGACGCTGTAATTTTCATCAGCTCGTGAGAATACGATGATGAGACTCTTTGCCTCTGCTCCTGCCGAGAATGACAGTGTGATTACGATTGCTAATGCGAGAATTAGTGTACGCATTAAGATTCCTCCTGTGAAAATTGTTACGGTAAGTATAATCCGTTAAACCTTGCTTGAAGTCAACATACTCAAGAAATTTTCCGCAAGATTCTCATTCCCGAAGAAATTTATATGAAGATATGAAGCCAAGACATTCCCCTTTGCGTAGCCTCCGTAATGCCTCGCCCCTGTGTTCCGTCTGGTAAGCTCGAATGCGCAATCCTCCCCCGAAATTTCAGGCTCAACCCTCGAATAGTGGTACTCATGTCCACGAACGCTCTCACCTTTCCGGCAGATGATGTTATCCCTGAGTGCGACACCCGTCATGTAACCCATAACAGCGCGCCCGGCCATGTATGACTCGAACGGGATCACTCCGGCCATGTCGAACTTCCTGCCGTCATTGTCCTTGAGGCTTCGGCAAAGGTACATCATTCCCCCGCATTCAGCGAGTATAGGCTTGCTGCAATTTCTGACACTTTCGAGCATCGGGGTATTCATTGCGAGTCCTTCCGCGAAAATCTCAGGATAACCTCCGCAGAATATATAGCCGTCAGAATCAGAAAGACTCTCATCGTGAAGAGGGCTGAAAGGGATAATCTCCGCTCCCATTCTCTCAAGAACTCCAAGACTCTCAGGGTATACGAACGTGAAAGCCTCGTCTCTTGCGACTCCAATTTTGACATCATACTTCCTGAACGGTATAACCATACTGCATGGCCGGAGTTTGCTGACGTTTCCGGCAATCCTGAGTATCTCATCAACATCAACGGAAGCCTCGAACTTTTCCGCGAGCCTCGAAATGTCGAAGCCCACATTTTCCCGTGCCTGCAAAAGTCCCAAATGACGCTCAGGAATCGCAAAGCCATCATCACGCCTCAAAGCTCCGAGAAACTTCATGCCCTTCTCCTCAAGTGCCGACGATATGATTTCCTCGTGGTATTCCGAGCCTGTGAAGTTCAGGATCACGCCCGCGATATTCACATCACCATACTCGCGGAATCCCAGCGCAACCGCCGCAGCACTCTCCCCCATCGAACGCGCGTTAATCACAAGAAGGACGGGAGCGTCAAGAAGTTTTGCGATTCTTGCCGTACTGTTTGCGCCCCCGTCATAGAGTCCCATTGCTCCCTCGATGATTGCTATGTCATGGTCGAGTGAAGTCTCTGCGAAAAGCTCAAGGGTGCGGGTCTCATTCATTAGCCATGTGTCGAGGTTGTAGGCTTCACATTTTCCCGAAAGCCTCAAGTATTCCGTGTCAATGTAATCCGGCCCGGTCTTGTATGCTATGACCTTAAGCCCTCGCCTCCTCAATGTCGAAAGAAGCGCGCAGGTTATCGTTGTCTTACCTGAACGGCTTGAAGCTCCGGCAATGATTATTCTTTTCACACGGTCAAATCGCGTTCAAGAATCTTCCAGAGAATGAAGGCAGCTATCCCTGAGACGATGTACTTTGCGCCGAGAACTGGAGCATTGTAGAAGAGCGAGTAGACCCAAGGATTCTGACCTTCGGGGGCGTACTGTGCGAAGAATATTGCGCCTGATACGACGCTTGAAGCTGTCATTCCCGCCCATGCCGCTATCAGTCCGAGCCAGAAGGGGTGAAGGTCAGTCAGTCCGACGAACGAATACGCGAGAGGATAGTCGAGGATCACCTGAGCAACGTTGAGGAAGTACGCTCCGAGAAGTATTCTCAGGACACCCTCCATAGTTCCCGCGATGAGTCCCCATTTCCAGCCGCGTCGGTACGTGAAGAGAATCAGGGGTACAAGCTCGAAGTCAACAGATCCGCCCTGAGGCATCGTGAAGAGGTTGACTTTTGTCAGGACGAAGGAGAGGGCTATGCAGAGCGCGCACTCTACCATTGCTACGGTGTTTGTGTGTCTTGAAGGCATTGATATTCCTCCTGTGAATATGAAATTTTGCGGGGGAAATCTGGTTCTTCCTTCGACGGAATTACCCGCTTCAGGTTCAAAGGGTCGGTGCGTTTTTGCACCCTCTCAGCAAAAATCAGCTCCCCTGAATGTTAATATATTATACGTCACAACCGAAACTCATGCTAAAATGCAATGCAAGAAACTATTTCAGGAGGTAATGCAGTATGAAGAAAGTTTGTTTCACAGTATATCTCCTCATCATGGCATTGTTAGTTCTAACGATGTCAGGATGCGGAGGAAGCAGCAGCAGCGGGGGCGGTTCAACCACTCAGTCAGCGCAGAGCAAGAGAATGGTGTTCACGTCAAAAGCTCTCAAGAAGGGCGGAAGCTATAACCTTTTCCGTGGGGACAAAGTCAGCACAATGGAGGGAATAACCTCGAAGTACTACCTTGCGCCTGTAACTCTCGGTAATGAGAGCATCACGATGAACCTTGAGTTCGACAGCGCGCTGAGCCAGGATCTTCCGTTCATGATAACAGAGGAAGATGGCTACAAGGTGCTTTTCTACTACAACCCCAAAGGCACAGGCACTGATACGACAACAGAAAGCGTTTACCGTTCAGGCAATGAGAGAAGCCAGCAGCTCTCGTACTCGAACTTGACGCTCACAGGCTCATCAGTTGAACTCGATGAAGATGATGCTATTGATGTCGTTCTTAACTCAGACGGAACGGCAACAGCAAGCGGCTCTGTAGTTCCTGTGTACAATTACGTTTGGCACGCTGACCCTCAGCACCCTGCGGAATACTGGACGCTCGGAACTGATGGGACGACTGAGCTTGACGCTGATGCATACGAAGCGGCAATAACCAGCACCAACAACGGCCTCTATATTGCCCGCGATGTCCGCTACACTCCGAACACTCTGGACTTCTCAACGTCAAATACGGCCAAGAAGGACGAGGATACTGAGTATGTCGTCTACTATGACACTTCATCGTCGGCAGTGGCTGAGGCTATCAAGGCATTGGGGACGACTTACGGCTCGGCATACAGCACGGACAAGTACATCTTCGCTACTCTCCCGATGCAGAACGGTGGAATGGGCGGCACACCCGGCGGAACTCCTCCCGATGGCGGTAACGGAATGCCAAGTGGTGATATGCCCGGCGGAACTCCTCCCAACATGCAGAGCGGGAACATGCCCACACCTCCCAGCGGTGATACGAGAATGCCTGCGATGAGTACGGCGGCTGACAGCTCGATAGCGGCTGTTTCAACGATGACTCACTCGGCTTCGGACGCTTACAACAACCCCGTACTCCACATCACAAAAGCCGGAACGTACAGGATTTCGGGAAAGTGGCACGGTCAGATATGGGTTGAGGCCGGAGCAAAGGCACAGCATC
>CALGGR010000025.1 GCA_937915755.1 uncultured Fretibacterium sp.
AGCAGGCCGCCTAACTCATTACTTAAGTCACGAGTGTGCGGCGGCGTTTAATCAAGCAAATTTTCGTCTCTTATGCCGTATGAACCGCCGTATCTTTCAATGAGTTTTTCGTGAATAAGGAGAATTTCCTCGCGTTTCAGGCAAATCATTTGGCAAGTTCTCTGAAAGCCTCATCATAAATATTCATGATTTTATTTGCTGACGTTAACGCTTCTTCTGTTGACGCATATTCGAGTTTATCTGCTTTGTTCACAACAGAGAGTTTAAGAGCGGTATGGCTGGGTGCTTTTTTCGTCGATAGAATGTCAATGTTCACACTAAAATCTCCTTTCATTTGCTCAATTATAATAATTGAAGACCGCATTTGCTATACTATTCCCCCAAGAAGCAACGATAATTTTCACAGGAGGCAAAAAACTTTATGGCAGACTACGAAATCAAAGACATCAACCTGGCCGAACATGGCCGTAACAAAATCAACTGGGCGTGGCAGTACATGCCCTCGTTGCAATTCAGCTACAACAAGTACAGAGAATCTCAGCCCTTCAAAGGCGCAACAATCGCAGCATGTCTTCACCTTGAGGCAAAAACCGCAAACCTCCTCATCACCCTCAAAAAGTTAGGAGCCAGAGTCGTCGCCTGCGGAAGCAATCCACTCTCAACTCAGGACGATATATGCGCTGCACTCGCCGAAAACGGTATTCACGTATACTCTCATCGCGGTATGTCAACAGACGAATATTTTTCATACGTCCGCAAAGTCCTCGCCTACAAGCCCAACGTAATAATCGACGACGGTGCTGACCTCATCGCAACAATCCATCAGGAGCGTCCAGACTTAATCCCCAACATTCTCGGTGGCTCTGAGGAAACTACGTCAGGCGTTAAGCGTCTCAAGGCCATGAACTCGCAAGGTGTCCTGAAATTCCCCATGATCGCAGTTAATGACGCTCTAAGCAAGTACCTCTTCGACAACCGTTACGGGACAGGGCAATCCGTTTGGGACGGCTTCATTCGCACAACAAACATGATAGTTGCAGGAAAGACAGTCGTCGTTGCGGGTTACGGATGGTGCGGCCGAGGTGTCGCAATGAGGGCGCAGGGAATGGGTGCGCATGTCATCGTTACTGAGGTTGACCCACACAAGGCTTGCGAGGCTTTGATGGACGGCTTCAGAGTCATGAGCATGGAGGAAGCTGCGGGAATTGGCGACGTTTTCCTCACTCTCACAGGGAATATTCACGTCCTGCGAAGAGAGCATTTCGCAAGAATGAAGAACGGTGTGGTCTTGGGGAATGCTGGGCATTTTGACGTTGAGATCAGCAAGCCTGACCTCTCAGCAATGTCTGATCACATTGAGCATCTTCGCGACAACATTGACACCTACGTCATGAAGGACGGACGGAGGATTAACCTTTTGGGTGAAGGACGGCTCACTAACCTCGCTTGCGCTGACGGTCATCCCATTGAGATTATGGACTTGAGCTTCTCATTACAGCTTGAGAGCGCGCTGCATATTTTCACAGGAAAACTCACGAAAGAGCCGGGAATTTACCCAGTTCCAATGGAGACGGACAGGGCTGTAATGGAGTCGAAGCTCGCGGCTTTGGGGATTGAGATTGACACAATGACTGACGAGCAGAGCAAGTACATGAAGAGCTGGCAGGAGTAATAACAATGGCGACATTATTCAAGGACGTATATATCGTTGACGGTTCAAGGGAAAGGGCAGAGAGAGTTCACCTTCTTGTGTCGAAAGGGAGGATTGCGGGGATTGTTGACGCGCACGAAAATCCACCGTCAGCAGACAAAATAATCTCAGGCCGCGGGAAAATGGCAGTGATTCCCGGCTTCGTAAACGCACACACACACGCGGCAATGACACTTCTTCGCGGACTTGGCGAGGAAGCTCCGTTGATGGAGTGGCTGCAGACGAAGATCTGGCCGGTCGAGGAGAAATTGACACCTGACTATATTTACTGGGGAACACTTTCGGCCATGCTTGAAATGCTTGCAACAGGTACAACATGTTTCGCTGACATGTATTTCGAGATGGACAGGGTTGCGGAGGCTGTACTCGGCGCGGGAATGAAGGCTGCACTTTGCAGGGGAATAACAGCGGGTGAGCCTGGAAAAATCGAGCGTTCGATACAGAATAACCTTGAGCTTGCGGAAAAGTATCATGGCCGTGAAGGAATGATTACCGTACAGCTTGGGCCACACGCACCGTACACAGTTCCCGCTGAGGCTATGAAGGATATTACGGAGGCTGCGAGGTCTCACGGGCTGGGGGTACATTTCCATTTCCTTGAGACTGAGGGCGAACTTCAGAGTCTCGGTGCTGATCCTGTTGATTACCTTGAGGATACGGGGCTTCTTGATGTTCCGTATTTGACGCTTGCACACGCTGTATATCTTGACCCGAAGGCTGATATACCGTCAGAAAACGTAACACTCGTTCACAACCCTTGCAGCAATCTCAAGCTAGGAAGCGGAATAATGCCATTGCCTGAATGGATTGAACGCGATTTCCCTGTAGCGTTGGGGACTGACGGGGCATCGAGCAATAACCGCATCGACATGTGGGAGGAAATGAGGACTGCGGCACTTCTCCACAAAGGCGCAACGAGGAATCCTGTGTGTGTTACGGCACTTGACGCGCTCAGAATGGCGACGTATGAGGGCGCGAAGGCATACGGTTTCTCGCAGAAGGGAATGATTCGTGAGGGCTGGTTCGCTGACTTGGTGCTAGTGAATCTCGACAAGCCTCAGTATATCGGTGCGAACGAGGATAATTTGGCGATGTATCTGGTCTATGCTGGAAGCTCGGCTGATGTTTCGGGGACTATGGTCAACGGAAGATGGCTTTACAGGAACGGCGAGTATCCTACACTGGACAGCGAGGAGATAATCCAGAAGTCGCGGGAAGCTAGAGAAGCCATAACGAGGTAAAGGTGCTTAGTGTGATGGCGTATGCGTGGGTTTATGGGATAACGATAAATCTCGGAGCGTAGGACAGAATTTCTCCCCTGACTCGGTAATGGGTTGGGGGAGAATTTGTTTATCTGATTCGCAGCTGCCTCTTCACTTCTTTCATGAGGCTCTCAATCCTGCTGCCCTTTTTGGCTGTCCTCCATATGATTTCGTCAGGAGGTCTTGGGTAATCCCTTGCCACAGAACCATCGGTACAAAGATTTACTGTTCTCAAGTGTACGTATGTATTATCGCTGAAATCGACAGTGTACAAAAGTAAGCATACCCCCAAATCCTGACCCGGCATAATGATAAAGTGAGGGTCTCTGCGCATTTCTGCCTTCGCTTTTTCTGTAGGCCACCAAAGGCTTATGAAAGAAGCAATATGTGTAAACCTGTTGTATTCTATGGTGTCAACATCAATATACATCTCATACTTGTCATCTTTACGCACAAATTTTGCTCCCGGAATGTTAGTTCTCGCTTGCGTTTTGGGAATCTTAAGGGCGGGCTTGGGCTGAAGATTTGAATCTGTCTTGGGTTGTGTTGACTGAGCGAATGCCCTTACTGGTTTGTTGATAGCTTGGCTTAGGAACTGGCTCAATACTGTAGGAGCAACAGCAAAGTTGAGATTTTGCGAATCTGTGTCCACTCGAATCCATGTCGGCATACCTACGACTTCACCGTTCAAATTGAGCAACGCTCCGCCGCTTGAGCCTGAAGACACAGGAGCTGTGAACTGCACCCATGTGTTATTGTTGTCCTGTCTCAGTGCCGAAACAATACCGTTCGATACAGTACCGCCGTAACCCTTAGGGTGCCCTATCGCTATTACGGCCTCGCCTTGCTTCGGAAGATTACTGCTGAGTGTCAGGAACGGCACAGTATTGGACGTATCTACCTTCAAAAGTGCCATATCCCTATCAGCGTCATAATCTTTCACCATAGCAGCAAGATTCTTTCCGTCCTGAGTCTGGACAGTAGCGTATTCGACATTACTTATCACGTGGTAATTAGTGAAAATATCCCCGTTGGGACTCACAAAAAAGCCGCTTCCAAAACCTCTGTTAGTACGTATCAGCAACATTGACGGCATCACTCGCTCAACTAGTGCCGTATAATCCGCCGGAGGATTGCTCACGACAGCCTGAGGAGCCGGCGTTTCTTCCTGCCTTTTACGCATAGACTCAAGTTCCCGCCTCAGCCTTTCATACTCAGCAGACGATACAGCTTCACTCACGGAAGGTTTACTCTCAGTGTGAATCTTGTACACAAAGTACATAACTCCCGCAGATGCAAGCAGGAATACCCCCGCCATAAGCACAGCAAGTTTCATCAGCAGACCTTCATTTTTCTTCACGACAGTGTTACCCTCACTCTTGCCGTAAAGTTCATCGTATACCTCAATCAGAGTATTGCAGGCTTCCTCGATTTTAGCTCTCTGTTCGGCATCGTCCCCGCATTCCGAGAGTTTGGCTTTGTAGTTTCTCTCTATTGTGTTGATGTCAAGTTCTCCATCAAGCGATATACCTAAATATCCACATGCTTCTTCAGGTGTCATATTCACGCCCCCTTGTCAAGATATTTTCTCACCGCCTCAATAAGCTCGTCAATCCTGCTCCCCCTCGAAGCCCTCTCCCATTTATACTCCCTCTGCGGCCTCACGTAATCCCTCGCAATACTCCCGTCCGTGTACAAATTCACCGTCCTCAAATGAAGATACGTGTTATCCTCAAAATCCACAGCATAAAGCAATATACATGGTCCGAAATCCTTTCCCTGCCTCGCCCTGAAATTCGGATCCCGCTTCATCTGCCGGTTTGTCCTCTCCGTAGGAAACCAAACCGACACAAACGCTGCCTGTGATGTCGCACGGTCATACTCGATATAGTCCGTCGCAAGATACATCTCGTAGCTGTCATCTTTGCGGACGAATATCATGCTGTCCGGATTGTCCCGCGTTATTTCAGTCTCATTGAGATCGGAAGAGCGTCGTGTAGGGAAAGAGTGTAGATCTC
>CALGGR010000026.1 GCA_937915755.1 uncultured Fretibacterium sp.
CTTTCCCTACACGACGCTCTTCCGATCTGTGAATAAAACGTACAGTACGCAATTATCTGCAACGGTAAATGTTCCGTCTGGTGCAGGTTCATTGACGTACTATGCGACAGGATTACCGAGTGGACTGAGCCTCAATAGTTCGACGGGAGCAATCACAGGGACACCAACAACTGCAGGGAACTATACAGTACAGCTATATGCAATGGCTAACCCATACAGAAGCCCAATAGTGCAGACTACTCTGACTATCGGAGAACCGCCAATTATCAACACCACATATATTGATGTTGAGTTACCTACTCTCGTTGTAAGAAGTGGAACCTATAAAAACGCGGTAGTCGATTACCAGACATTCACAGCTGGCTATAATGTATCAACCATAACAAGCATAACATTAGACGGTACTACACTAGAGATTGCGCCGGACACCAACAACCTGAACGATATGGGATTAGTAATACGACCCACTACAACTGCAGCAGGCGGCACTGCTTCAACTCCAAAGGTAAGGGTGAATTTATTGCTGTCAGGCACCACATTTACTATATACACAAACCTATCATCAACAACTACTACTAGTACTACTGACTTAAAGAAGAGGCCTCAGACATCGCACCCATTGGTATTTACGAATGCTTATGGTTCAACAACGGTTTATTTGAGATACAGTTACGTATAAGAGCAAGGGAGATAAGAGAAATGGCAGAAGATACAAAGAACTTCAAGGTGAGTGAGTTTGCCTGTAAACACTGCGGAGAGAATAAGATTGACCAACGCGTTTTGACTATGTGTCAGACTATAAGGGACTTTCTCGGCGTTCCAGTTCGCGTAAATTCAGGCTATAGGTGTCCAGCGCACAATAAGAATGTTGGAGGAGTCCCCAATAGTAACCACACTAAAGGGCTTGCGGCAGATTTGTCGTGTTCGCTTGGAGCAGTGAAAATGTTTGAGACAGTCAAGAAGCTCAAGGAGGATGGAGCATTGCCGGATATGGATTACTGCATACTATACCAACGCAAGAACTTCATTCATGTAGACTGCGGTGGAAAGAGAAGCAAAAACTATGAGGTTAGGCCGTGATGGAGGAGACATGGATAGATTTTATTCTAGGGAGTGTTGTCGGCTTGAGTGCATGGTTCTTCGGAGGCTTAGACGGCTTCGTTAAAGTCCTGCTAGCATTGTCAGTAGTGGACTACTTCACCGGAGTAGCTGTAGCCTTCGTTGAACGCAGTATAAATTCACGTGTAGGCTTCAACGGAATAATCAAGAAGTGCGTAATGTTCTCACTTGTAGGCGTGGCTAACCTAATAGATAAGCAGTTTCTAGGAGGAGCTGACGCTGTAAGGACTGCTGTAGCGCTGTTCTTCGTAGGGAATGAGGGACTATCCATAATGGAGAATGCGTTTAGACTGAATGTGCCGTTCCCGAAAGCATTAAGGAAACACTTTGAACAGTTTGCGACAGAGAAAGACGATGACAAGGCAGAAGAGAAAGAGGAGAAAGATTAATGGGATTATTAGACATATTTGGAACTAAGACGAGTACGCAAAGAGTAGCGACAAGAAAGAAAGAACCTGAAGAATTAAAGAATTTACGGACAGATTTACTAGGGAAAATATCAACCGGATTAGACAACTACGACCCCGATTCGTGGAAGCAAGCACAGGAGACAGCGAATAACGCAATGAACTTACAAAGCAGCTTACTATCACAGCTGCCATCGAGTTACGAGAATAGTACGAACCTGACGAATGAGCTGATGGACGTAGCGAGGACGGGAAATATCCCCAGTGCATTGACGGATAATATGAATGCATCAGTGAATAAGGGGCTTCAAAGTTCAATGGGTACAATGCTGAATGATTTAGCCAGTCGAGGAGTATTGAACAGTTCAGTAACGACAACTGGGACAAATCAGCTCTCGCAGGCAGCAGCAGATGCCTATAGCAATAACTATCTAAATGCGTATAACTCAGTGTTAAGCGGAATGGGGCAGGGGATAAATGCAGCGCAGAACAATACGAACTCGCTACTATCAGGTATTCAGGCAGCAGGGAATATTCCAACGCAGGCGTATGAAAACGCCTATGCAGGACTGTATCCAGCGTATGACTTCTGGAAGTCATACCAGAACAGTTACGACAATAGGCAGGACTTTGATACGATAGTAACGCAGCAGGCTGGTCGTGTATATCGCAAAAAAGTTCGAGACCACGGGCATAAACATCGAGGATCTGGTATCTATCGGGACTATCGGGCTTATCAAGGCGGTGAACACATTCAGCCCCGAGAAGAACATAAAGCTCGCGACCTATGCTTCGCGTTGCATCGAGAACGAGATACTCATGTTCCTGCGGAAAGCCTCGCAGTACCGCGGAGACCTGTCCATAG
>CALGGR010000027.1 GCA_937915755.1 uncultured Fretibacterium sp.
CAAACCAGTATTCGGAAACGATACAAGGCGGTGTTTTCCTACCCTACCACTGGACAGGCCATCCCAGTCGATTAAACCGAGAAAGCTCAAACGATATGTACTCAGAGGCTTACGCGAAAGAGGAGCTAGTAGCAGAAATAACCTCAATGTTTGTCTCAGCGGAAACTGGAATCCCACAGACACAGTAACATTTCGATAATCATGCGGCCTACGTGGATTATTGGGTGAAAGCAGTGAAAGAAGACCCGAACGCTTTATTTAAGGCAGTGAATCAGGCACAAAAAGCGTCAGAGGAAATCTTTAGGAGTATCAATAAACTTGAACATTCGGAGGGCTGGTGTGCTCGCCTGCTCTCAATCAGGCAAACTACAAAGAACCAAAACGGAAGAGTCGTTCACGTCTACGAAGAAAGTATCTTTGACCTCCTGCTTGACCTATATGAAGATGAATACCTCCTCCGCTTCTCTCAACCTAGAAGGGGCGATAATAACTCCACTCCGGATATTCTCGAACTTCGCAGGTTCTTCGGACTTAGTCTATGGGTCTCTGCTGTCCCGGCTATTATTGCGATTATTTCCGTCCTACTCATTCATAGCCGCAATTTCTCTCCTGATTCTCTCTCGGATTTGGCGGCGGGGGCTTTATTATTCTCCATGCTCTGGACTTCTAGTTGTTTGTCTGTTGATAAAATTAAACCTGAAGTTATAAAACAAGAGTTTCGGCCAGAGGTTACCCTAAGTTCTGTCTTTTACAACAATAATATTGCTTTCATGATAAATTCTAATGTAAAAGACGCTAAAGAATTTCTTTACCGTACAAGTCCTGATGTCAATTTTCATACTGCCGCTTTAATTACTAATCAAACAAACAATACTTTACAGCATGGAATTATAAATGTTCCGCAAAAAGGTATCACAATATTGAGGTCAAATTTTTTGACTCAAACTATAATGAAAGCAATATTTGGCACTTCTCTTTTGATATGGGAAAGGTATTTTTTAGTCTATGCAAGCAATTCATTCTCAATACTAACTTCGCTTGGGTTGCTCTGAAAAGAACTAATTTCGATAATAAAACAAGCGTATATTTTTTTCCGAAGTTATTATCATGGTCTCAAGGGAAAATTTCCATCAAGAATATAGTTTACGGAATTAATACGGCTTCACCTGACACTATATTAAATTTTCAGGATTATATAGACCGCTATTATCAAAATGACCCTTTTGATCCTTATCTGATTTTTTCTATAGACACAGACAAAGAAAATTTTGACTACATTTCGTCATACTTAATCTTCAAAGACGGTTCATCTTCCGATATTTGCTTCAGCAGAGTACATAAATAAAAATATCAAGTTCCCTTTTAAGCGCATATATATCTTCTCAATAGCCGGAGCTTACTTACATTACTTCAGCCTTGGCTAACATTATAGAAGGAGATGTTTTCATGCGTAATCACAACTCTCTTTGGCGGAATTTCGCTCTTGTCTTCGTTATCTGCTTGATTATACTTGCGGCTGCTGTCGCTCTGGATTACTTCCTCTGCTCTCGTTCTGCTACGTCGGACTGCTCGGATAACTCCATCACTTTCAACTTCAACGTCGGCAACATCAAAGGCATCCTCAAACTTGATTTCTAGTACCTGAAGTTAGCTTTTGTGCCTCTGTCCTCTCGGAACGTTCTTTTAGTGGAAGGCCGCTTTTTCAACCTTCCGCTTTCTTTTTTTCGCATGTATACTTGAAGCCTTAAAACAAAAATAACGGTGGACGGAGCTTTTACGCTCCGCCCTTCATTAATTCTTCTATTCTGCTTTATCTATTTCTCGCTCGCACCTTGCCGTTAGTGGCATATATCTTGATACTCGATTGTGTGCTGGATAATTCACTACTCTCTTCTCTTTCACTACATATCCTTTCAATCGACGACCTATCAATATATCTGTATCAAATTCTTCTGTTATCTGACTTTCAGATATTCCCAATGCAAGCAACATGCTTCTAAACAACATTCCACCTATACTCTGTGAAGTAAAATTATCGGGATTGTATATCGCAAACACTGATTTCATTTTATATCCTTCATATTCTCCACTCGTTACTTGGAAATCTACTACTATCCTATAACTATGTCCGTTCTGTGATACTCCTCCATTCACTCCTTCTACTTCCAGCTCATATACACCTTCAGGCGCTAATTCGGGTTCCCTCAAAATTTCTATTATTTCCGTTGGTAATTTCATTTCCTTTCCGCTCCTTTTAATATTTCTACATATATTTGATGCTCTCTAGGCTTTGCCTCATATTTCATGTATCCATACCTTTCTAAATAGCTAATCATCTTCAATGCTGAGGGCCTCGATATTCCTACTTCTTCTAATACTCGTTGAAATATAAGCTCTCCAGTCGTTTCTCCTGATAATGCCATGATAAATCCTTTTAATAATTTCTGATGCTCCGCTGGCATTAATCCTGACTCATATATCTTCTCGTTGCGTGAGCCGCGTTTACTTCCTTTCGGTTTCGGCCTATACTCTATAATTCGTTCCTCTGGCAATTATTCTCGCCTCTCTTTATAAATTTGGTAAAAACTACTCCTTGAATACTTCCTATCAATTATTTGTTCTTATTTTCATCCACAAGCATGTTTCCTCATTGATATAGATATTACTTAGTCGAATAAGACTGATTCTTGCTACGCTTTCGGCCTTATTCGGAAAGGGGGTGATTACTTTGGACTGGCAAAGTGTTCTTTACAGGTGGGAGCTGTCATCGTAGAAGCATTTAGTCTTGAAGATGTCATCAACTTCGTCTCTAAGTGGATATAGTTTATTTGCATATTCCTCCCATCTGTAAAGTACACTTTGGCAGTCCAAAGTAATCACCTCCTTTAATGTTTTAATGAAATGAGATGAGAGTGGATGAGAGTGAAGGTTTTCTCATCTTCGCTTTAGTAATATATGTTTCAAAGAAGAAACATAGTTTAAGAACAGATAGCAGAACAAATAGAAGATAGAGAGTACTGAAAAAGTAGTATCTATGAAAACTAATAGAAAGAGGCGAACAGACATGCCAGATGATAAAGTAATAACCGACTTCAAGCCGAAGGGGAAAGGAAGTAAGCGCGGGTCAAGGAACGAGAAGATATATGAAAGTGGATTAGTGCCAGCCCCACATCAAAAGTTATTTAACGGAATGAAGATCGCATTATCAGGCGATACGAAAGGCGAGCTGATATTTCAGAGAGTATTGGAATTGGTAGGAATATCGAGGACCTCAGCCCTGAAGATGATTAGTTACTTAGAGAAATATGGATATGTGAGATATGAAGCGAAACCGAAAGAACATAAAATTAACATAGAAATCTTAAAAGGAGCGAATAAAGAATGAGATTACCGAAAGAAATAATAGAAATGATAAGAACGCCTGAGCTAGTGCCAGAGGGGATATATGAACTAGAAATAGATTCAGTAAATGAAGGAATAGCGCAAAATGGGCAAAGTTATCGAATAATAGTGAAGTTTCACATATCGAGAGGAGAATATGAGACATATGAAATAAAAGCAGTATTTACGGTATATAATCCGGAAAATTTTCAATCCCAGAGAATAAGCCGAATGTTATTCCGAAACCTGTTATTCTCCTGTGGAGTAAAGTAGAAGCAAATCACCGAGAAATTTGACACAGATATATTAATAGGGCGCAAAGTAATGGGACACGTAATCAAGGGGAACAGCGGAGACAACTATCCTGAGCAGAATCGAATATCAAGTTATTTTGCCATAACCAATAGAAATCCAGAATCAATAAATTTAACAGATTAACTTCATTCATT
>CALGGR010000028.1 GCA_937915755.1 uncultured Fretibacterium sp.
TATTCTCATCCGGTCCAATAGTGGATTTTGACCCCGTATCTAAAGCCTTTGTATCACTAGGATTGTTTGATACGTCATTGTTCAGCATGGCGTTTTTCTGAACATTATTAACGTGTCTTCTAGCAAAATATTCTGGGTATTTAACATCGAGTGAAATAGTCCTAGTAAAGACTCTAGCTTCTTCATGACCCGATTTGCTTGCACAGTAAGTTTCAGCTCTCATTTTGTTTTCTTGCCAGCCTTCGGACAAGAGTTTTTTTCTAGCAGAGGAGTTTTCTCTGTCAAGTTCATTGATAATAGCGGTTGATGATAGAAACTGTATCATGTTCTATACTCCTTTTCTGGAAATAAAAAGACAAAACGGAAGCACGGCAAGTGTGGTAAAATAGAACATATCAAAAAAAACATACCGTGCTTTATCAGTCTGACGTATAATGGCTAAAGAAGAAAACAGGTTCAACGTTGGCGATATTGAGATCTGAAATCTTCTTTAGTTAGCGGACGAAACTACGCGGATTCCTCTGCAAAGTCTTTTTCCGCAAAGACTTCTTCATAAACCTCACAATCATCGTCGAAATCTTCCAGAGCTGAATACCTATGTTTTTTCAGTTCGATGTCGCGCAGATGGTTGTTGTTGTCGAGAATCTGAACGTTATCTAGTATTGCATAGATTATTTTCTTTTGTTCTGCGGCGATATTTGCACAGTCGAAGGTCATAGAGACCCTAGCGAGAGCACCATCACAGATGGAAGTTTTCTTGTCGAGGGGTGTTTTTTGTTTGTCAATTACCTCAGGTTTTTCACGCGACATAGTCCGTAGGTAATATATGTCCTCATTGGTGCTGTGTGTTTTGAGAGGAGAGATGAATTCCTCGAACTTGAGTTCTGTATCCGTGTTTCCGAACATATTTACGGCTTTTTCCTCAAACGCTACACGCATTGCTTCCTGAATAGACGATGTAGTTGTTTCATCGCTCTTGTGAAGGATCAAAGTGGTTCCGTATTTTTTTGTTCCGAAACGCTTTTTCGGAGACATTAAGTCGCTGTTTATAATTACTACCTCACCTGTTATAACCCTGTTTCCTTTTCTGCGACAATTTTTCATTTTGTTACCTCCTGAAATATTATATTTTTTACAACACGGAAAATTTTAGCATAGCATTCTAAAAAATTGCAACTTTGAAATTTTATTTTTTAAGATTAGATTATCTCTCGTAGGAGTTCTTCTCCAGTCTGGTCCAGAAGTTAAAATAAAATTTTTGCTCGTATCGTATTTACATTTTAATCGCGCATGATACAATATAAAAGTCAATTTATTGCGGAAAGGAATATTTTGTTATGTCAACAGAGAAAATGACCGATAAAATACCTGACGAAGAGGTATTGGAGCAGATTAGTTACGATGGTCCTGTAAAGTATGTCAGTAGCTCTGAATTGCTCCCGTTTTCAGGGAAGATAAAAGCTGAATGTGATGATGAACAAGACGTTAATGTGAGCAATCCCTTTGACGTACCAGATGACAATGATCCCGATATGAGAGAGTTACGCAAGGGTATTGAAGAGTACGGGGTTCTGTTTCCTCTGTTAGTACGCAGAAGGGAAGACGGTAAATATGAATTATTATCGGGCTACAGGAGACAAAAAGCAGTAGACAGCATAAATGAAGAACGAAGAAAAAAATCTGAGGAGGAAATGAAACTTCCGATAATAGAAATCCCTGACTGCAATGATGACAGAGCAATCGAGATATTGACGACTTCGAACATGCACCGAAAGAAAATAACGTTGAGAGAACAAATCAAAGCCTGTGGTTTAACGTATCGTGCAAAACGTCATCAGGGGAAAGCGTCTGAAAAGAGTGCGGCAGATATAGTAGGTGAAATGTTCAATGTCAAAGCGAAGACTGTACAGCGTTATTCAGCCCTTTTGAATCTGAACGATGGATTATTGAGGCTCATCGGTGGAGAGAATGACAGTAGAACTCATTATCGGAATAGTGAAGGCAAGTTAAAGCTGTCTAGGAGAGCTGGCGAATTATTGTCCACACTGAATAAATCTCAACAGGAGATTGTTCTGCAATTTTTACAGGATGACAATAACTCAATCCCGATTCCTTTAGCGAGCTGGATCAGAAAGAAATTCAACAATAATCCTGACCTTACTCTGGATGAACTGAAGAATGTTGTTGAAGATTGGAAACGCTCAAACATGTCTGGAAGTGTTTCTGAACCTGAGAATAAAGGCGAAAAAATCAGCTTTGATGCTCTGCGTACATATTTTCCAGAGCATAGCGAGCAGGAAATAATAGCGAAAGTGCACACTTTCTTCAGAAAGTGGCAAGAAGCCGGTAGTCCAGAAGATTTTGAAATAAGGGCATTATGACGATTCTTATATCGTATCATTTTTAATCACCATATAAAAAGTATTATATTTGATAATGCGCTCGTCTTTACATGTACTGAGTTAAGTATTATAAAAGACGAGCGTTATATATAAGACTTAATCTGATATAATATACAAAAAATTCAAGAGATGATTTTTACTTGACAACAGTAAACAGGGAATATAAGGATCGTGTATTTAAGTTTTTATTCGGGAATCCAGAGAATCGAGAATGGACGCTGGCGTTATATAACGCAATAAACGGTTCTAACTACGATAATCCCGACGATATACAGTTCAATACAATCGAAGACGCTGTGTATTTGGGCATGAAAAATGACGCTTCATTTATAATTCTTAACAGTCTCAGTTTATGGGAACATCAGAGCAGTTATAATCCTAATATACCGATGAGATTTTTTATTTACGCGGCTAAACTGTACGAGAAATATATTGCAACCAGCGATTACAATCCTTATAGTAGCAAACTTCAAAAAGTACCTTGTCCGAAGTGTATATGTTTCTATAATGGGACTGAAGGCCTGCCTGAGAAAAAACTTCTCAGATTAAGCAAAGCATTTGACTGCGAAGCAGATATAGAAGTAAAAGTAACAATGCTGAACATTAATTACGGGAAAAACCGTCAGCTTATGGAGGCTTGTAAACCACTTTACGAATATGCGTGGTTAGTTGATGCTATCAGGCGACATCAGGATAAAGAGAAAAATTTAGAGGCTGCGATTGACGCGGCACTGACTGAAATGCCCGAAGACTTTTTAATCAGAAGTTTTTTACTATCTAATAAAGCGGAGGTAAAAGGTATGTTTTTAACAGAATATAATCAAGAAAAAGTTTTAGAGCAGGAGCGACTCGAGGCCATAAACGATGACCGCAGACGTGTTGCAAGAGATATGCTTATGGATGGAAAACCGCTTAATGAAATAAAAAAATATAGCAGGTTGACAGAGGATGTCATATACAAACTAGCAAAAACACTCGGCATAATGGTAATGTAAAGCTACATTATGAACAAAATCTACGGATATTGCAGAATCAGCACACCTAAGCAGAATATAGAGCGTCAGGTCAGAAATATTTTGAGTCTTTTCCCACAAGCTATCATTGTCCGTGAAGTTTTTTCAGGCACTAAATATCAAGGTCGTCGTGAACTTGAGAAAATTTTAGCAAAAATCACTTCAGGCGATACTATCGTTTTTGACAGTGTTTCCAGAATGAGCCGAAATGCTGTCGAAGGATTCAAATTATATGAAGAACTTTATGACAAAGGCGTTGAGCTCGTATTCCTCAAGGAACGCCATATTGATACGTGTACTTATCGTCAGGAGTTGGAGAAACAGGTAAATTTATCTATTACCAGCAGCGATGACATAACTAACGATTTTATCAAAGGAATTATCGAAGTCCTGAATAAATACATGAAATCTTTGGCGAAAAGACAAATCGAACTAGCATTCCAACAAGCTCAGAAAGAAGTTGACGATCTTCATCAGCGTACTCGTGAAGGAATCGAAACAGCCAGACGAAATGGAAAACAAATCGGCCAGCGTAAAGGCAGAAAATTCCACATCAAGAAAAAACAGCCAATCAAGGACATCATTCAGAGACACTCCAGAACATTCGGCGGAAGTCTCAAGGATAAAGAAGTAATAGCTATCATTAACAGTACCCCAGAACTCCATGTGTGCCGTAATGTTTATTACAAATACAAGTCCGATTTACAGAGAACCTTAGAATTACAAAATCAGTAAAAGCATTTAGATAACAATAGCTCTTTTAACTCTTGAAATACATCACAAAGAAGTGTGATGTCAGTATTTACATGGATTCACGGAATTGATATAATTTCTGCCAGTTTACAAAACAACGAAAATTTCTCTGAGAAAATTACCCTGTATTTAAGATTAACGAATAAGAGCTTGAGAACTTACGTAACTGTAAGTAGTAGTTATCTTTTTGTCTTCTTAACTTACAAGGAATTTCTGAAGAAACAACCAGAATTGAACACATGGGGTAAAGTAGCAATAAGAAGCTGACAGCACAGACAGTCGAAGTCAGAAGGTTCATAGGTTACGAAACTCTATGATGAAGTTCTACGTTGTAATAATTTTTGAAGTCAGGAGGGCTGATATTATGAGCGAAATAAAACCGGGAATTTACCGTAACGTCAAAATCACAGATTATCATGCAGGAGACGGTTTAAGCGCAACAGGTCTTTGTGAATTAATGCGTTCTCCACTCCACTACATCACAAGCCTCAAAACTCCCCATAAGGAGACTCCAGCTTTGAAACTAGGATCAGCTACACATTGCGCAATTCTTGAGCCAGAACGTTTCGCAAGAGAGTACATTAAGGCGGGAAATCTTGACCGCAGAACTAAGGAAGGCAAAGCAGCTTGGCTGGAAATCGAACAGTCAGGAAAAATCGTTCTTACGCCTGAAGAGTACGATAAAGTAACAAGTATGACATCTTCAATAAGAAATCATGAGGTCGCAAGCAAATTATTCAGCGAAGGGCTAGCAGAGCATTCCATTTTCTGGAACGAGAACATTTATTCACTCGATACGGACATCAGCATATTGTGTAAAAGTCGCCCCGACTACATCAAAACACTGTCTGACGGATACATTATCGTTGACCTCAAAACTGCTCAGGACGCTGAAACTAGAGAATTTCAGAGAAGAGCTTACTACAAATACTTTTACCACATTCAGGCTGGGCACTACCTTAACGGCTTCGAGAATATTACAGGTACTAAAGTCTTAGCTTATATCTACGTGGTCATTGAAAACGAACCGCCTTACGCTATCAACGTGTTCAGAGCAAGTCAAGATTTTCTCAACGCTGGAAGAACAAAAGTCAGAGAGCTTTACGAACTCTACGATTCTTATTCTTTAATAATCGATTTAAATTCGTTGCCGCGATTTGTTCTTCTTCTCCATCAATTTGAATCGTTCCATAATCAT
>CALGGR010000029.1 GCA_937915755.1 uncultured Fretibacterium sp.
GCGAGAAACGTAAATCTTGGGCTTTTATCAGGATTATTCGCAACCCGGAAGCTCATGAAGACTTACCCAAAAGCGCATAACATTAATGATACTCTACTCTTGAGCGGTTATCATTTTCTATTCATCAAATCGCTCATTCCTGAGACTGATGCGCTAGGTCATGCGCTCAAGTTCTATCCTCAGAAGCTAAAAAGAGGTCGCAAACTTCACAAGTTCGGCTGCGGTGCTTTCTGTCGTTTTCATATTGACGTTCAAGATGTCTCCGGTGTTTATCTCTGGGTTCTCGATAAACATATCCTCTACATCGGCAGGACTAAACATCTATCTCAACGCTTCAATAACGGTTACGGCAAAATATCTGCGTCTAACTGCTATGTCGGAGGCACTGTCACTAACTGTCGAATGAATAAGGTGCTGCTTGAACTCTACGAACAGGGAAAAATAGTCAGTCTCTATTTCTACAAGACACGCAAGTACAAAGCCGTTGAACTTAACTTATTGCGCACTATTCCTACTCCTTACAACATCAAGGATAACTAGGCAGACTCACCACCTGCCTAGCATTCCTACACATCATCAATTTATTTTTTCTTCATGAAACTCTAAAAATACAAATTTGTGGTTGTAAAAATTTCGGTAAAAATTCTTTTTGTGGTTGTAAAAAATAAAACCTCCCGCTAAAAAGTGGTTGTAAGAATTTCAAGCATAGGAGGTTTTACAGAATGTCGTTTATTATACACCGCAAAATTAATGGCATTATGTACGCTTATGAAGTAACTAGCTACCGTGATGAAAACGGAAAAAAGAAAGCTCATCATAAATGTTTAGGTCGTGTTGCTGAAGACGGACAGACCATAATTATGGGGAAAAAGAAAACGTCTGAAGAAAATGAAACCAAGTCGACAAGTGCTATTGTTCCTTACAGAACTAAAGCTGAAGCTGAAGCTGACAAAGAGAAACCTTTAACTCCATGCCCTGCACAACTTGCTACTCCTACTCTTTCAGGTTACGAACATAGTCTCAGCTTTCATCAGGAAGGTAATGCATACATGAAACATCTCAAGATACGTACTGACGGTCTTACCTTTGAAAACGGTGAAATGTTCTTCAAAGGTACTCTTGAACCTATCTCCACCATTGAGCTAAAAGATATGCAGACTAAAGAAGGTGTCGAAGAGATTGATATTCCACTCCTCAGCTTCTACTACAGCGTCATTCTCTCAAAATATCAGGAACGCCTACAGAAGGGTGAATCACTTGGAGAAATTACAAGCCAACTCACTACGGTTTATGCCCCAGAACTTGCAAGAACTATCGGCATTATTCCAACTGGCGAAGACGGCGGTCTTCATAGAGCTGATATTCACAAAATCATGGAGAAAATGAGCGATTTTCACAATATACTTGGCATTATGCACGTCAAAAGGAACGGTAGACCTCAAGAAAGCTATTTTCCTGTGCTTAACTTTGAAGGTTACGATGCAGAGAAAAACACAATTTCTTTCTACAGCCCTTACCTTATCTATGTTGTAAGGAAAATATTCGATGAAGCAAGAGAACTAGACAAAAAAGGTAATCCTAAACTAAACAGAAAGAGATTTCCAAGACTAACTCCTCATCATTCGTTCCTCATCAAATCTACTATCGTTAAAGAACGCAATAAAGCTGCTGTTGATAACGTTCGGATTATTGTGCAAGTTATTGAGCAGACTGGAAACTTTGGCACTCCTCATATCAAGGCTAGTACCATTGTTGAGCGTAATGAAATCCTGAAGTTGCGACTTAGCAAAAGTACCAATCCTTTACAGTTGTTGAGCAGAGTTTTCAAAAGAACATGGCAATTGCTACGTGAACAAACTAATCTGCTTGAGGCTTATGAAGATATCAAACTCCCTGATCCCGAAGATATTTGCTTTATCCCTACACCTAGTAACTTGGATAAACTTGTATTCGAGTTTCCACACAAGGGTAAAAAAGGGAGAAAATCAATGCAAAAGTAAATTGTACCTATCTTAATACAATTCTTACCCCCTTGACAAAGAAAAACTAGTCTAAATCAGGGATTATATCACATTCTTCAAAATAAAAATTGCGGAGAAGTGTTATAAATAACCATCATAAACCCTGATGGATAGTGAGTTTCTGATTCTCTAATATATTAATACACTAATGTATTAATACCGGCGGGGTCCCCTGTGGACACCCCGCATGGTTGTGTTATAGAGTAGATCCCGGGAAAAAATTCTAACCACAGGAAAGACAAGAGGAAGAGTTTTTAACTTCGTTAAACTCAGTTAAAAACTCTCAGATTGTAGTCCCGCCCCCCACCCCTAACACCCGCTTAAAGTCAAAAGACTTATCCACAGTGCTGCTTTCGCTCATTTGATTCGCTCAAGCAGTGTTTTTTGACAGAGTAAGTAGTTCTAAGGAAATAGTAGGTAGAGAAAGAGTCAATCGTTGAAGGGAGTAATAGGAAGAGCGATGGAGAGAATTCCGAGTATACGAACCCCTGGACGAGAAGGGAGTCTTGATGAAGGAAGAAAGGATTTTGTAGAAGAAGTAGGAGCGACCCCCGGGAGCGATGAGAGGAAGAAGAGGAAGTCCCAGCCCTCTAGCCCTACCCCCCTGTGGATAGATGAAGGAGGAGAAATTGTTGAAATTGTCGCGTGAATTGTCGGAATTGTTGCATGAATTGCTACAATTGCCGCAGTGGGTCGCATACCGAATTGTTGCGAATGAGCGTAAAGGGAAGCCGGATAAATTGCCGTTGAACCCGCGAGATGGTACAAATGCGAAGGCTAATGATGCTTCAACTTGGGGCACGTATGATGAGGCGGTGCGGTATGCTTCAGAACATGGCCTTGTGGGCGACTTAGGGGGCATTGGCTTTGAGTTTAATAATGATGGGTATGCTGGTATTGACCTTGATGATGTTGTACTCTCTGAGGGTACGCTAAAGTCCTTTGCTGATGAGGTCGTCCGCTTGATGGACAGCTACACAGAATATTCTCCGTCTGGTAAGGGCTTGCATATCCTGTTCAAGCTGAATGTACCTTTGTTGGAGTTCGGTTCTCGCAGGCGTAATGACGAGCTTGGGATTGAGATTTATGACACCGGTAGATATTTTACTATCACTGGTAATGTCTATGGTGAACTAAAACCCCTCTCAGAACGGACGGAGACAGTGCGAAAAATCTATGACAAGTATTTATCAAGAGCACGAATGATAATGCGAATAAAGGCCTTCTACGTTTGTCTGAGAGCCATAGAGAAACTGAGCTTGGTGTACCTTCGTATGATAAGCTGCTGGATACTATGTTTAGTTCCCAGCATGGAGAGAAAATTCACTCCCTGTTTAACGGTGATATATCAAGCTATGGAGATGACGAGAGCCGGGCTGATTTAGCATTGTGTAGCTATCTGGCTTTCTGGACTAATAATGATGCTGAGAGAATGGATGCTCTGTTTCGTAATTCTGCTTTGATGAGGCCGAAATGGGACGAAAAGCACGGTTCACAGACCTACGGAGCTATGACGATATCAAAGGCTCTGATTGCTGGTGAGGGATATAGACGCACAAATGAGCATAAATCATTTATGATGACTTCAGAAAAATCTGATACTGTCTTTGAAGCTCAAGTAGCAACTGAGGAGCCTAAAACGTTAACCGAACCTGATAAAATACCGTTTATGAAGTTGACTAACGTTTACTCCTATGTTGAGAGTATAGAAGAAGGTGCAACTCTGGACAGTGATTTAACGAGGTTTCAGCAGTACAAGGACAGGAAGACCGGGTACAGCAATATAGACGCAAAGATGAGGTTGTATCCAGGCTTGTATGTATTAGGGGCAATAAGCAGTCTGGGCAAAACAACTTTCTGTGGTCAGCTTGCTGATCAGTTAGCTGGTGCTGGTGAACATGTCTTATATTTCACTCTGGAGCAGACTACTCTTGAGCTTGTTTGCAAAGCATTATCTCGTCTGATGTTCAAGACTGATGCTCGAAGTGCTTTAAGTTCTATGGATATTCGACGCGGTTCTACATCTGAGGCTCTGCGGATTGCCAGAGAGATGTATGCGGCACAGACTAAGAATGAATTTATCGTTGAATGCGGCTTTGATACTAATGTTGAGAATATTACTGAGACTGTTAGAAGTTACATCGAAAAAGCCAAAGTGAAGCCAATAGTCATATTAGACTATCTGCAAATCTTAGCTCCTGTGAATAACAGTCAGACCACTAAGGATGTTGTTGATTACAATGTTCGCGCATTGAAGAAGCTACAGACTGAAAATGATTTAGTCATTATCGTTATCTCTTCGCTTAACCGCCAGAACTACTTGACACCGATAGACTTCTCTTCATTCAAAGAGAGCGGGGGTATTGAATATACTTGTGATGTCATGTGGGGGCTTCAGTTGAATATTATGAATGATGAGCTGTTCGACAAGGAAGCTAAACTCAAAGCTAAACGTGAAGCTGTCAAGGAGGCTAAAATCGCTAATCCTAGAGATATTGAGCTAGTCTGCTTGAAAAACCGTTACGGAGTCTCCTCTTACAGTTGCAGATTTAAGTATTATGCCAGATACGATTATTTTTTGCCTGTCAGAACCAATGAAACTTCTGATGAGACTTAAAATGTCTCTTTTAACTCCGCTTTGTATTTTATTTGTAGTATGTATTTAGTGATACATGCAGTCTTTGCGATCTATCTTCTGGATTAGGAGATGCGTTAATTATTGCTATTACTTCTCTATCGGAATTAGAACCGTTGAAATTCTTGCTGTACTTCAGAATTAGCTGCTGAACAGGAGACTTCTTCCTGATATGCAGTATTCTTCCTTTTTGTTGGACTATTTGTTTTCCGTTTCGTCTCGCTGTTTCAATGCCTTCACGAGTTCTCTGATGCAGGTCATCAACTTCTTTTTGCGATTGAATGAATGCAAGCTGAATTTGTCTCTTGGCCAGAGTGAGAATGTAATCATTAAGAGCGTTGATAATGGACTGCATAAGCTTATTTGTGGCTTTGTCTCCTGATTTGAGATTGAGATAGATTTTCTTATCATGCAGAATTTTCCTGTAAGTGTCCGTGTTTATGTGTGGCTCTTTGAGAAATACTAGATTAACACCCTGATTATATAGCAGTTCATAAAGAGCAAAGCCTTCATCAGCGTTACGGCTCATTCTCGACACACTATAAAATATTATCGTGTCTCCTGCTTGATTAGAATGTAATAGTTTCTCAAGTTCTTTGCGTCCCTGAAATCTTGAGCCACTAAAGATTTCCTGAACTATTATTGCTTCTGGATACTCCTTGAGAATATTCCTTATCTGACGCTCGATATTCTGCTGCGGAGTGCTTATACGGCAATATCCGTAGATTTTATTCATTGTATCTTCAGAAAGACGGCTAATTTTCAATTGCGAATATTGGATAGCTCTCCATTAACATATCTTTTGCAACTTGTTCATGGGTCATATACAATGCTTCGCATCTCTCTTGTTTCAAGACTTTTTCTTGGTCGTACTCTGTTAAAAACATTCCTTTCACCTCTACTTGATTTGATAAAAAACTGCTTGGCGTTTCTCATCGTCAGCTACGATAACCGCGCTGATTACTTTTCGATTATCAAGTTTGTAGCTTTCGGCATATTCTCTGCTTTCGATTTGCTTTCGTCCCTCAAGCAGTTTTTGTGCAACCACTAAACTTTTTTCTGCGAACTTAAATTCTAGTACGATAATCTGCGCTTCTAATTGAATTACTATATCAGCACGTCCTTTGAATGTCTGAACTTCAGCATACGCAATTATTCCTGCCCCTCGAAGCAACATTAGGAACAGGGAACGATACCAGAACTCGTTGCGGTTTGAAAAATCACCGTATGGAATTTCTTTTAACGCAATGTTATATAGTCTTACGATTTCAGACATATTTGAAGCCTTTAATGCTTTCCAGATTTCTGATCCGAGCGATGCAAACTGTTCAACTTGATATATAAGTTCAAGGTACATTCTGGATAGAGAATCAAGAACTTCTCTATTTGGATAATCCAGGGTCAATAACTGATCTTCCTTCTTCTCAATTGTTAGGTAGCCGCTTTGATACAAGAAACTAGTCGGTTTAGCTCTCTCGATTTCCTGCGAGCTTGTGAAATCACTTGTTACTTGCATATGCCTGTACTGCTCCGGGTCATTGATGGAGTGTTCTTTCATCCATTCCACTATGAAAGATGGTGAGCCTGATGTATACCAATAATTATCAAATTCGCCTGTCCCGAAACAGCTTAAGATTGAGAACGGATTGTAAAGTCTAGTTACTCCGTCAAAACTAAAGCCGTCGTAGTAATCTTTCAACCGTGCTAAGATTTCTTCTTTTCTCATTTGCCTCTTTTCGCCCATTATTCTTAGCCAGTCGTTAAAGTTATTTTCTAATTCGGTCTGTGTGTAACCGCATATATCTGCATATTGCTCCGTCATTGATATATCAAGCAGGTTATTCATAGCAGAAAAAACTCCCATTTTGCTGAACCTTGAAATCCCAGTTATAAACACAAAACGTAAATATTCATCACAACTTTTTAGCGTCGTGTAGAAAGAACGTAGAACTTCTCGAACTTCATTAGCTTTTTCTACATTGCCAATGTTATCTAAGATTGGTTTATCGTATTCATCAATAAGGACGACAACAGAACCGAAGCTTTTGTAAAGAGCGCGAATTAGCTTACGAAGCATTTCAATGCTTCTATCTTCAGCTTGGAGTTGTAAGTCATTATCCTCTGCAATATCTCCAAGCCTTTGTATTATTGAACGATTTAATTCTTCGCTATTCGCGTAACTCCCTAATGAACTTACATCAAACCTAATTACAGGCGAGATATTTTTTGATTGTTCTCTTACCCACTCTTTCGCCGCAAGCCCCTCGAACAATTCCGATTTTCCCTTAAACATCGTTTCAATGGTTGAAAGTGTCAAAGATTTTCCGAACCGACGTGGGCGCGAAAGGAAATATCGTTCGCCATTCTCTATTAACTTCTGTAGAACAGCGGTCTTATCAACGTACAGATAATTTCTGCGTCTTAAACTCTCAAAGTTCTGTATTCCGATTGGCAACATCTGCATTTATTTTTCTAACCCCTGACGTTTTGCAGTTTGCTATTCCGTACAGTTCTCAATTATCCACCGATGAATTAAATCTGACACGGTAAGATTATTTCTTATCGCAAAGGTTTTGATTAGAATACGTTCAGATTGTGAAATCGAGAATGTCATTTGTCATAGTTCGTTCCGCCTTCTGCGCTTTATCTATCATTGGATCTAATCCTTGTGTTAGTACTAGTGCTTGTTGGCCTACTATATCTTTGTCTGGCATTTTTTATCCTTTCTATAAAATTTATTCTCGATTCTCTTAATTATTATTTTATAACTTCTTGGTTTTTCATTGAAATTAAAATATCATTATTTAATTAAATTAAATGCCTGATAATTTATTGTTACGAATTAATGATTTTGTTTTTATAATATCCATTACTTAAGAAAGTTTGCTAATTTTTGTAATTAACGATAGCGGTAACTTCTTCTTAATTTATTTACAGAATTCATGAATTAAATTTGAAATCATTATTTCAAGAGTGTTTTATTGAAAAAGTTTACTAGGTGGTGTCATCATAAGATATTAAGCCACATAAACACACAACAAATTCGTACTGACGCTTTAATAAGATAAGGTCGTTTTAGCGTATCTTGTCGCTATTCCAC
>CALGGR010000030.1 GCA_937915755.1 uncultured Fretibacterium sp.
GGGGGGGGGTACTTTTCCGATGACATTTCTAAATGTGTATATGACGGCGGCACTGTTACCTACGTCAGCATTTAATGCGCTGTATACATGGGCTTCAAGGAGATAATTCTTCTTGGAGTGGATCACTCATTCGCAAGAGAAAAGACAAAGGACGGAAAGATGATAATCAACAACAAAATCAAGAATCACTTTCAAAATTATCAGACCGATGATTTCTGGGGCAATGGTCAGAAAGATGAGGAGGCTGTAGTTTTCCCGTTGGATTTCGCTACGGACGCTTTTATTACTGCCAGGCATTACGCTGATGAACACGGCGTTAGAATCTTGAATGCTACGAGGGGCGGCAAACTTGAAGTATTCGAGAGAGTTAATTTCGATACACTTTTCAGCAAGAAATGAAGATTTCACGATTTATAGAGCTTTATAAAATTTTTGGTTCGGGAATTGCATGGAGTGCTGCGGCAGCATCAAGGTTCAAACGTGCAGCAACTCCCTTGAAGCAAAGACAGGTCTTAAAATATCTCAAGGAGAATTACAGCGACTTTATTTCCAATTATAAGTCAGAAACATCGAACCAGACTGAGAATTCTGGAGTAATCTGGACTATGTGGTGGCAGGGTGAGCAGAATTTACCGGAAGTCGTAAGAATGTGCATTGCAAGCATAAAACATCACAAGGGTTCTCATCCTCTGAAAATTATCACCAAGTACAATTACAACGACTATATAAAATTGCCGGATTATATTCTTGAGAAAGTAAACTCAGGAGCTATAACACTCACTCATTTTTCGGACATTGTGAGATTCTATCTGTTGTATGAATATGGAGGGCTTTGGCTGGATTCGACGATTTTTGTTACGAATGGAATCCCGGAAAATATCTTCGAGCTTGATTATTACACTGTGAAGCGGCCATTCCTGCAGAGGAAATACGACATCGTCCAGAACAAGTGGACAAACTTTTTGCACGCCTCCAAGAAGGGAAATCTCTTGTGCAAGTTCGTCCTGAATTTCTTTCTGGAATACTGGAAAACTCAAACTTGCCTGATTGATTATTTCCTGATTGATTACGCTATTTATATAGCTTACACGGAGCTTCCTGAGTGCAGAGACATTTTAGATTCTGTGCCTATGGTGGATTGCGATCTATACAAACTTGAAAGCCTCTTGAACAAAAAATGGAGCCTTGAAACTTTTCATGCAGTAGAAGAAAATACTCATTTCTCAAAGCTGACATACAAACATCATTTTCTGAAACATATATTCGGCCATGAGACTTTTTACGGGCATTTGAGCAGTTAATGTCCTTGCCGCAAAAAAAGACGACCCCGTTTAGCGAGGCCGTCCGTGTTTTCTGTTACTGCTAGTCCTTGATTTTGACCGCGACGATCGGCTCGTAGATGATGCCCGGTTCAAGCCATGCTGAGACCGTTACCGTGTAAGTCTCAGGCACTCTCTCGATGGTTTCACCCTCTTCGTCAAGGAACACCGCATTTTCCGCGTCGTTCTCATCGTCCTCACCGTTCGGGAACGAATGCCACACAAGCAGTCCGCCCTCTGGAGCATTCACATCGAGTGAGACAGTGAACTCATACATTCCAGCTTCCTCGACTTCCAATGCAGGAAGAACAGCCGCAATCACTTCATCATTGCCGGCGATTACTGCGAGAGTTTCCGCCGTGAGTTCACCGCGCTCATGATAGGCCACACCGTTCTCGAACTCAGGAGCTTCCGGCTCTTCAGGCTCTTCCGGTTTGTCCGTAGCTGGTTCGGCAGGATTTATCGTGATGTAGAACACACGAGTGCTCTTGTAGGAAGCCTTGTTCACGTTCTCGACTTTCACAGTGATCTTGAAGTTAGTCCCAGCTTCTTCGGGCACTCCCTCAATGACCCCTGAGTCCTCGTCAAGCCTAAGACCCTCAGGCATATCACCCGTGTATGACCACAAAACTTCAGCAGTCGCCGGTGAGAACTTGAGCTGGTACGAGTACCTTTTGCCGACAGTACCGTCAGGAATATCTCCGACCGCTGTCGTGATTTTGGGCTTCACGGCCTTGATGGTCATCTTTATTCCTTTGCCGGCCGTCTGGTCATCGCCTGAGCCGTTCTCGACTGTTACCTGAATCTTGCTGTTGAACGCTCCCTCAGGTGTCCCGGTGATTGTGCATTCCTCGCCCGTCTCGTTGGTCGTGTAGTCCAAACCGTCAGGCAAATCCTCGAAGTACCATGTCAGAGGCGTTACACCCGTCGCTTTCAGTACCGACTTGTACGGTTCGCCTTCAGTGCCCTTCTTGAACGAGCCTTTAATCTTCGGCACTACTCCCTTGACAACCAGCGTGAACTCCTCTGAAAGCTCGACAGCTCCATTGCTGGCCGAAATCGTCAGATCGAACTCGCCCGCTTCAGTCGGTTTGCCGGAGAATTTGCCTTTGTCGAACTTCACTCCGTCTGGAAGATCACCCTCGATTCCCCAAACCGTAGGCTTCATGTCTTTCACTTTCAGCGTGAAACTGTACTTCTTGTTCCACTTCGCTTCTTTCAAAGCATCGCTCTTGAACTCAGGAGTCTTTGCGACAACCTTCAGGCTTATCTGCTTTGCCTTTGAAGAGCCTGCTGAGTTCGTTGCGACTACGTTGAACTTGAACGTCGTTGCCTTGCTCGTGTCAACCCTTCCGGTAATCTCGCCGTCCTCCGTGAGTTCCAGTCCCTTCGGAAGCGAATCAGGCTCTGCCAGCGACCACTTAAGGCCTGTTCCAGTTGCCTCAAGGAAGTAACTGTATTCCTCGTCCTGGTATGCGTCAGGAATCTTCGACGACTTCACTTCTGGGAGACTCACTGTCTCGTTAGGCTTGTCGTTAACCTTGAGCGTCAAGTTAACATAGTCCGTACCTGCCTTGTTCTTAGCTTTCACGACGATGTTGAACGTCCCGGAAGCTGTGGGAGTTCCCCTGAGCACTCCGTCAGGCGTGAACGTGAAGCCCTGAAGCGTCTTGAACGTTGCTGTCCAAGTTATGTCCTTCCCCTCAGCGGTAAAGTGGACATTGTATTCCTCGCCAACCGTCGCATCCGAAAGCTCGTCTGTCGTGATCTTGGGCGGGTTGACCTTGTTGCTCTCAGCTATTGTCAGCGTGTACTCCTTCGTGTCATTGCCTGCAGAGTTCTCAGTCGTTACAACGACCGTGAAATTACCGCCAACTTTCGGAACACCAGTCAGCTTGCCCGATGCGTTCAGCGAAAGCCCGTCAGGAAGCCCCGTTGCCGCCCATGTGATTGGTGATGAGCCTTCAGCATCAAGTGTAGCGTTGTAGATATCGCCGTTTGTGCCGTTCGGAAGCGAGGCCGTCTTTATCGTCGGGGCAGTTACTTCGGCCACCGTCGTCTTCACTTTCAGCGTGAACTTCCGCGAGTCCTTGCCCCCAGAGTTCGAGGCCGTTACAGTGAACGTAAACTCGCCGGACTCCTTTGGAGTTGTCCCTGTAATGTCGCCGGTCTCTGAGTCAATCTCAAGCCAACGTGGATTCCCTGACATGCTCCAAGTTATAGGAGCTGTGCCAGTTGCCTCGATATGCTTGTCAACATCAGTGTTATGCTCGTAAGTTCCCAAGTCCTGAGCCGATGTTATTGACGGAACCTGAATATTGCTCTCAACCGTCATCGATAAGCCCCTTGAGACACTTCCGACCTCATTCGTCGCACTCACGAGGAACGTATATTTCCCTGCCTTCGTCAGCGTTCCAGAGAGAAGCCCGGAGCTGTCAACAACGAGACCGTCAGGAAGAGTCCCATCCGTCTTCAGCCACGTTATCGGTGTTGTACCTGTTGCCTCAAGCTGGATCGAGACTTCCTCGCCAACCTTGAATGTTCCGAGATTCTTGGCCGTCGTGATGACTGGTGATACCGGCCTTGTCGGTGCAGGCACTATCGGTTCAGGGACAGGCTCAGGAGTCAAGTCAACACTCCACGCTGTCATGATGATTCCGGCCTCGTTGAGCGTAATGTCGTTTGAGCCGGATACCTTCACCGCAGGAGCTTCGAGTCCGTCAACATCGCTCGCCTCTTTCACCTTCGACGTGTCCGAAACAGTGATCTTCGCGCCATCGTCAACGTCAAGTTCCCAGTTCGCGGGAAGATGAATTGTCAGGTTCGCCGGGAAATCGCCGTTAATCTTGAAGGAATGGCCGTTGTTATCACCGTCAAAGTTCCACGACATACCAATCCCGACTGAGCTGCTGCATTCCACATTCAACGTCCCGCCAGCAACTTCCCACTTCGTCGTCTCGAATGCTTCAGGTTCAGGGTCAACTGGCTCAGGGTCAACTGGTGCAGAAGGCTCCTCAACAACGAGCTTGAGTTCCTTTGAATCAGCTCCGCCAGTGTTCTCAGCGGTTACTTTCACGGTGAACGTCCCCGATTCTGTCGGAGTGCCCGTGATTTTCCCCGTCAATGAGTCGAGTTCGAGTCCTGCTGGAAGTCCCTCAACAGTCCACTTCACCTGCTCATCACTCGTTGCGGAAAGCTCCGCCGAATAGCCCTCGCCCAGTTTCGCGTCAGGAAGGCTCTCCGTCGTTATGACAGGCTTTGCGACGATACTTACACTCGCAATCGTGAGCGTGAAGTCCTTTGCCGCGCTATCGAAGTCATTTGTCGCCGTTACCGTGAGCTTGAATGACCCGGCCGCTGTCGGAGTTCCCGCGATTTTGCCGTCTTTGAACTCCAGACCTTCAGGAAGTTCGCCCTCAACCGTCCATGCGATTGGCTTCTCACCGTTTGCCTCGAACTCGAACGAATAGGGAACATCGACTGTCCCCGAAGGAAGCGACGATGTCGTGATGACAGGGCTTGCTCCGGAGGCGATTGTTACGCCCATATAACGCTTTGATTCGTCCTTGCTGAACTTCGAGTCGTAGTCGTAGTAGACAGAGGCGGGGGAGACATCGAACGTCAAAATCCAAGTGTCGGAATCGTAGGCAGGCTCGATGAGATCTCCGTTAGTATCTTTGCCGTAAACACTTCCGCCGACAATATTCTTGACGTTTGTGCCGATATAATCCCTGAGACTGACTACATACTTGCCGTTGCTCGGGGTCACTGTGAGACCGTCGATGTTCTGGGGCGAGCAGTTGTAATCCGAGTTATATATGTTCGTGTTGTTCTCAACGTCCAGCACGGTGAGGCGGTTGTTGTTGCAGTAAAACTCATTGAGGCTGGCATTGTTGCTGACATCGAGGGCGGTTATGTGGTTGTACGAACAGTTGAACTCCCTGAGCACAGGATTTCCGCTTACATCAAGAACCGGAAGGAGGTTGTTTTGTGTGTAGAGATAATACAGAAGCTCGCAGTTCTTGACGTTCAGGGAAGTCAGCTTGTTGTTGTTGCACTCGACTCTCTCGACTTCCGTGCATGAGCTGAGGTCTAAGCCTGTGATTGCGTTGCTGTAGCAATAAAGGTACTTCAGCGATACGCAGTCCTTGAGGTTGAGGCTAGTCAGCTTGTTTCCGTCGCAATGAAGGTATTTCAGCGATGAACAGCCTGTTAGGTTTAGGCTGGTTACTCCGCTTTCATTGCAGTATAGCGTCTCGAGAGCTGAACACCCGCTCAGGTTGATTGTGGCAAGCCTTCGGTCTGTAGCACCGGAGCAGTTTACCTCACGTAACGACGTAAGGCCGCCCACATCAAGCTCCGTGAGTCTGTCGCCGTAACAGTACAAACCTTCAAGCGATGTCAGATACTTGATGCCCTGAAGTGATCTCAGCCCGTCGCCCTTATGGACGATGCTCACTGTTTTTGCCGCGAGTATCTCGTTGTTGCTGAGGATATTGTCAGCATTGGTGTCGAAATGCTCTTTGACGTAGTTCCTGAACGTCGAATCCGGGAAGTTGGTCTCGTTGATCTGGACGATAGCCATTCCCGCCGAAGCTGAACCTGCGATGAAGATACAGGCCAGCATGAAAACGAAAATTCTGCGCATGATTGAAATTCCTCCTTAAATATGAATTTACGCGGTTATTGTAGTAAATGATATTTTACTGCAATATTGTGATAATTCAATGGATAATGGTGATATTATTTTCGTCGAGGTGAAACGATGAATAATATCCGAAACTTTTGCATAATAGCCCACATAGATCACGGGAAATCGACGCTTGCCGACAGACTTCTCGAAGCCACAGGAACAATCCAGTCCCGCGACATGAAAGCTCAAATCCTCGACTCCCTTTCGCTCGAACGAGAACGCGGAATCACAATCAAGCTCGTACCCGTAAGAATGGATTACACCGCCCAAGACGGAAAGAATTACATTCTCAACCTCATAGACACGCCCGGCCATGTTGATTTTGCCTACGAAGTATCACGTTCACTCGCCGCGTGTGAGGGGGCATTGCTTGTTGTTGACGCGACGCAAGGGGTTGAAGCTCAGACCGTCGCAAACGCATATCAGGCCATCGAGCAGAATCTCGAAATCCTCCCCGTAATCAACAAGATTGACCTCCCTTCAGCAAGACCCAACAACGCAAAGCAGGAGATTTCAGACGTTGTTGGCCTCGATGCCTCCGACGCGGTTTTGACGAGCGCAAAGACTGGCGAGGGTATCCCGGAAATTCTTGAGCGTATCGTGAAGGACGTTCCAGCTCCAACAGGCGACCCTGATGCTCCGTTGCAGGCTCTAATCTTCGACTCAGTGTATGACAACTACAGGGGAGTAATCTGCTACATACGTGTCGTTAATGGGAGTGTCAAGGCCGGGCAGAATATAATGTTCATGTCGAACGGTATCACTTACCCTGTCAGCGAGGCGGGAGTCTTCAAGCCCGGATTCACACCCGTGAACGAACTCAAGGCCGGAGAGGTCGGCTACATTACGGCGAGCATTAAGACATTAGCTGAGGCACAGGTCGGCGACACTATCACTGACGCAAGCAACCCTTCAAGCTCACCATTGCCTGGCTACAAGAAGGTGAAGAGCGTTGTGTTCTGCGGATTCTATCCTGTTGAACGCGACAATTACCCGCAGTTGAGGGACGCGCTGGAGAAGCTGTGCTTGAATGACTCGGCTGTAACGTATGAGCCTGAAAGCTCGGAGGCATTGGGATTCGGATTCAGGTGCGGCTTCTTGGGGCTTCTTCACATGGACGTGGTGAGGGAGAGGCTGAGGGAAGAATACGGCGTTGAACTTGTTGCGACTGCCCCGAACGTAATATATGAAGTTGTGAAGACATCGGGGGAGATTATAGAGGCGCACAGACCTTCAGATTTTCCTGACCCTTCGGAGATTCAGGAGATACGAGAGCCTTACATAAAGCTGTCGGTATTCATGCCGTCGGAATTTACGGGACGAGTGATGCAGCTTGTGCAGGACAAACGCGGAACGTATAAGTCGATGGATTACATTACGCCTGAACGTGTGAGGCTGATATACGAGATGCCTCTGTCGGAATTTATCGTTGACTTCCACGACAAACTGAAGTCTCAGACGAGGGGGTATGCGTCGCTTGACTATGAGCTTGTTGGACTTAGGGCGAGCGAGCTTGTGAGGGTTGATATTCTCGTGAACGGCGAGGCTGCTGATGCTTTCTCGTTCATATGCCACAAGGACGCAGCATATAATCGCGGTCATGCAGTCGTAACGAAATTGAAGGAGCTAATCCCTTCGCAGCTATTCGAGATTCCGATTCAGGCATCAATAGGCCGCCGCGTAATCGTGAGGGTGAATGTCCGCGCACTGAGGAAGGACGTACTCGCTAAATGTTACGGCGGGGACATAACGCGAAAACGCAAGCTCTTGGAGAAGCAGAAAGAGGGAAAGAAGCGAATGAAGCAGATCGGGAAGGTATCGATTCCTCAAGAGGCGTTCTTGGCGTTTATGCAGGTTGACACTGGCGAGAAGTGAGGAGAAAAAGATTGCCCCCTTCATTCACGGAGAGGGCAACGAATTACACGCTACTGCATGAGGTTCATTACGGACTGGGATAACTGGTTGGCTTGAGCAAGCATTGAAGTGCTGCTCTGGTTTATGATGCGGAACTTCACGAGGTCCATCAGGGATTTCGACATGTCAGCGTCCTTAATTCTCGACTCAGCTCCGGCCATGTTCTCATTCGTAACGGTCAAAGTCTCCATGAGATGCTCGAGGGCATTCTGGTAAGTTCCGAGCTTTGAACGCTGAGATGATACACGCTTTATCGCGCTGTCGATGATGGTGATGGCGTTTGCCGCGCGCTCATGGGTCATTACGTTCACTCTAGAAATTCCGAGCGCACCTGATGACATGTTGCCGATGTCGAGGGTAACTTCTTCGCCTTCGTTCGTTCCTGTCTGGAATGTTACGTTGTTCTTGACGACGTGGACGGTTGTTTCGTAGGAGTCATTCTCAGGGACGAGGACAAAATTCTTCTCGACCTCATTCCAAACAGCATTAACGCCCGACATTGGGTTGAACTCGATGTCAACGTTCTTGTCGACGATGCCCTCAAGGAGATTGCCGGAGGTCTTTACGTTTCTCGCAACGACGGAATTGTCATGAGCATTGAAGACCGAGACGGTGTATGAGCTTTCCTGAGAGTCCTTTACTGTGTTGAGTCCGATAGCGTCAATGAGTCCTGCGTAATCGCTTGAGAAAGTGAGTTCCCCCGCGCTTCCCGGAATCAGTGAGCGGATCATGAACGTGCCTTTGACGGTCTCAAGCCCAGTGCCGTCGTCGGGAGTTTCAACGAACGTAACGATCTTGTTTGCGTCGCCGCCCTGAACGTACAATCCCTGACCCAGTCCTTCAGCTATTGCGTCATTGAGCTTCTGGCGGACATCGTTGAGGGTGTCTGAGCCTCTGAGGGTTACTTGGGTGCGCTTTCCGTCGTTCTGGCTGATGGTGATGACTTGGGGCTGTTCGAGCATGAAGACGCCTGAGGAGTTCCAGAAGGGTTCGAGGTCGCGGAGTTTTGTGTCGCCGAGTGCGATTTTTCCGATGTAGTTCGCTGTGAAGGCTGCCGCTGTTTCTGGTTCAGCCGTGAAATTTTTTGCTGCCTCTGCGAAATCGGGAGTGAGAGTCATGAGCATATCGCCGTCATAGACATGGCCGTTGTCGCTGTTGAGGTAGAAGTTCCTGAAATGTATATCGCGGTTTGAGGCTGCTTCAGCGTTCAGGTTGTACTGGATCTTCTCGTTGTTCTTGGTAATGTAGCCGCCGTCTTCCCAGTTGTATGGCCATGTTGAGTCCTGAAGCCCAGTGATGAACAATGACGTATCGGCCGGGCTGCTCATGGGGTCGCCGACTCCGCAGATGTTGTAGACAAATTTCTGACCGCTCTGGAATCTTGAGACATCGAACGTGTCTTTAAGCGAGAGTGTAAGCCTGTCATCATCTTCTCCGAGAAGTCTTCCGAGATTGACGGCCTCATGCTTCGTTGAGAGTATTATGTTGTGTTCGGTGATTGTGTCAGCCTCGCCGTCAGTTCCGAGAGTGTGGGAGATTGCGGAGAGCATTACCGTGCCCATTCCGGACTCTTCGTCATAGTAAGAGTTCGTTACAGTGAAGAGTATGCTTGCGTTGTGTTCGGGCTTTCCGCTTGCGCCTTCGAGACCGAGAGTGAGAGCGTCATCTGCGTCGATTCCGTATGTTCCTGTGAGGGTTGCTATTGCGTCTGCTTCACTTAGAGGGATTGTGATGAGTTCATCAACGACTTCATCGGCCTGTGCTGCGCCTTTTGCCTGGACGGACTTAGGCCCTTCGATTGATACATAAATTTTGCTGTTCCAAACGTCTGTGTTACGATTAACTGAGGCTATAGTGAATGAGCCATTGCCGTTATCGTTCACCTTGAAGTTGATGGTCTTTCCGCCCCATGTGAGTTTGTTGCTGAGTGAACTATTCAGTTTATCGCTTATTATGGCTGGGATTGAGGCTGCGTCAGTTCCGCCGGGTATCTCGATTTCGACAGCATTGGTGTTCACTCCGTCCGAAAATGTTACTGTGATTGTCTCTTGTGCATCACTATCATTCCCGTGAGTTATAGTACAGCCTGCGTTTATTCTGTAGTTTTCCGGTGAAGATTCTTCGTCAAGCCCCGGTGTTGCCCATGATTCTGCTCCTCTTGTTGTTACGGTCATGTCAAGATTCGGTGTATCACTTGACTTTCCTATCAGCACCTCGTAGCTTCCACTGTAACGGCTATCGTAGTAAGGGGATATAGTTGCGCCATTTATACCCATGCTTGCGAGCTGTGCACGGACATTCTCGGCGATTTGCGCTTGTGTCTGGCCTCGTGTTACGGTAACACTTCCAGTCCTGCTGCCATAAGAGATGTTGACTGTGGCGTTCACTGTAGCTTGCTGGGGGACTTTGAAGATTCTGTACGGTACTGTATCGCAGTCAGTCGTATTTGTTACAGCAGCTTTTGTTACCGTACTCACTGCAACATTGCTTCTCATTCGTACAACGTGGGGGCTTCCTGTTGCCTTGATGCTGTATGATGTTCCGTCCTCGTTCAGTGTTGCCGAAAGTGTAACAGCTTTGCCGTCAATCGTTATTGAGCTTTTCTCGTTTATCTTGTCAACAACTAAACTGGCAACTTTTTCCTTAGAGTCCATATCCATCCCCAAGTCGAACGAGAACGAAGCATTCCTGCCATTGTCTGTCGTGAATGTCAGCGTCATTATCTCATTGTAACCGCTGTCGTTTGCTTCCGTAGCTTCACCATCGAATGTCGCAGTATACTTATAGCTAGTAGCACCGCCTTGACCCATTGACGTACTCACCGCATAATCCCCCGCTGGAAGACCGTCAATCTTCAATGCCCTGAAACCATCCTTCTCGTTGAGCTGGAGATTCGTGATCACATTTTCGTAATTGCTCCCCTGACGTAGCCCTTAGTCGTCGAATCTGTTGACGTTATCGTCCCGCAGATACTTCCGTCAAGAACCCTTCTCTCGTTGAACTGCGTCGTGCTTGCTATGCGGTCGATATGCGCCTTGATTTCCTCAATCTCAAGCTGAATATAGCTTCTGTCCTGAGTGGTCAGCGTATCATTCGCCGCCTGAATCGAAAGCTCCCTCATCCTCTGAAGCATCGAGTTCGTCTCGCCGAGTGCGCCTTCTGCCGTCTGAATGAGCGAGATTCCATCCTGAGTGTTGTGGATCGCCCTGTCCAATCCCATAGCCTGAGCGCGGAGATTCTCACTTATCGCGAGTCCTGCAGCGTCATCTGCCGCCGAATTTACTCGGAAGCCTGTCGAGATTTGCTGCATTACCCTGTCGATTGCCGTGTTGCTTCGTGTGAAAGCGTTGAAAGCCGCGAGGGCTGACATGTTGGTGTTAATCTTCATGGCCTGGTACCCCCGTAAGCATGATGTGAACGTCCCTGCATGATAATACCTCCTGTTATTGCAAACTTTGCTCCTGCTAGGATTATCGGAATCGGTCACGTGTTAATTTATAATATGATATGCAAAAACTCAGGAGGCATTCACACTATGTCAGAGACGAATTTTCCAGACCCCAATAGAATTTTCCCGCTCCCGAACTTCAATAACCTGACCTACATTAAGCCCACGATAACGAGGCCGAATATCATCGTCGGAGATTTCTCATATTTCAGCGGGCGGGACTTCGAGGCTCATGTTACTCATCACTATGACTTTATCGGCGACAGGCTCATAATCGGGAAGTTCTGCCAGATTGGAGCGGGCGTTGAATTTGTCATGAACGGCGCAAACCATCAGATGAACTGCGCGACGACTTTCCCGTTCTACATATTCGAGGGATGGAACGAGAGGCCTCCCGAAATTTCCAACTTGCCTCTGAAGGGAGATACTGTAATCGGCAATGACGTATGGATAGGGCAGAATGTTACGTTTTTGCCGGGAGTACACGTTGGAGACGGGGCAATAATAGGGCTGAACAGCACAGTAACACGCGACATTCCTCCGTATACAGTCTCGGCCGGAAATCCAGCACGTGTAATTCGTAACCGCTTCGACGAGGATTTGAAGGAGCTTCTCCTCAAACTGAGGTGGTGGGACAAGAGCGTTGATGAAATTAAGGGGCTTATTCCGATTCTTACATGCACGGACACCGGGAGGCTAAGGCGATGGCTGAAGGAGCATGTTATAATCTCAGTATAAAAGCATACACGGCAGTAATTTGGTTAGCGTGGTTCGAAGGCTCATTGTGCTTCGGCATTAAACATAAAGGCGGTGAAAATTATGGAACTCAGGAGACGAAAAACAAGTGCCTGAGTCAGACAAAAGAAAATAATGTACCGTCCCTTCGGGGTTATGCTATGGTACTATGGGAAGTCAGGCCTATGGAGAGGGTGTACTGCGTCCTCCGGCAAGACGAGACTTCGGCCAGTAACATTGGTTGGAGCGCAGTCTTCGTTGAGTTACTTCGCACGCTACGCTCAGGAAGCTGCCACTTCTATAAGTGACGGTAGTTCACCCACTTGTCAGTCCGTGAAAAATAAAATAAAATCATCACTTGAAGAAGGAGGAGATGCGCTGAATGAATGATAACCTTTTCAAGCTCAGTAATAACAACGTAAAGCAAAATGAGAAAATTGTGGTGTTCGGAGTTGGCGGAGGCGGCGGCAATGCACTCAACCACATTATCGAGTCAAACGTTCAGGGAGTGGATTTTGTAGCGGCTAATACAGACGCAAGGGCACTCGATATGAATCAAGCACCCAACAAAATTATTCTCGGCGAGACTCTTACGCGCGGACTTGGCGCAGGTGCTAACCCGAAAGTCGGAGCGGATGCCGCAAAAGAAAGCATTGACCGCATCAAGGAATATATCACCGGCGCTGACATGCTTTTTGTTACTGCTGGAATGGGCGGCGGTACAGGCACAGGAGCTGCTCCCGTAATCGCTGAGGCCGCCAGAGACATGGGCGTACTCGTCGTAGGGGTCGTAACTAAACCTTTCGGCTTCGAGATGGGGCGAAGAATGCGCACTGCTGAGGAAGGCATTGAACAACTCAAGAAGAATGTTGACGCTCTCCTGATCGTTGAGAATGACAAGCTGCTTCAGATTGAGAACGGTGCGAAAATGAAAATCGTCGATGCTTACAAGAAGGTTGATGAAGTTCTTCGTCAGGCCGTTCAGGGAGTTACTGACCTCATCACAAAATCTGGCTTCGTTAATCTTGACTTCGCAGACATTAAAGCCATTCTCACGGGTGCGGGCACTGCCATCATGGGAATGGGCGAGGGCGAAGGTGAAGACCGCGCAAGAAGAGCTGCTCAGAACGCAATCGAGTCGCCGCTCATGACAATGCCGGTAACTGGCGCGACTGGTATACTTCTCAACGTAACGACAGGCTCGGAAATCATGCTCAGTGAGATGACTGATGCCGCCAAAATCATTGAGGAGAAAGCTGACCAGGACGCTCAAGTCATTTGGGGGCACGTCTTTGATGATTCGCTCGGTGAGAAAGTACATGTTACACTTATTGCTACGTTCCCTGAGGGCACACCTATTCAGAACGGCAGAGTAAGAATTGCGGGAAGAAACGACCAGAGAACTCAGCCAGCCGCAGGGCCAGTTACGGGGCAGAACGTTCAGATGCCGCAGCAGCCAGTTCAGCAGCCTCCTCAGCAGGTAATCCAGACACCGGAAACTCCCAAGAGAACTCTCTACACTATCTATGAGCAGAGAAGGTTGGCACAGCAGGGAGGTCTCGAAGAAGCAAGACTCACTCAGCCAAACGCTAACGAGCGCGACACTTTCATGGGTATGCCCAGAAAATTCTATGACCAGCCCTCAATTTACAGGAAAGGCCGCAGGGATTAAGCCATGTCAAGAAGAACTACTAACCGCAGAGGCATCAAGAAGCGCGGTATACTCCCGTCATTCGGAGATATTGTATTGCCAGTTGTAGGGATTTCAGCCCTAGTACTTCTCGTAATCGCAGGGCAGCAATTCTTCGTAAACGGAATGAAGTCATCGCCGGGCATAACCTCAACGCGAGCATACACAGAATCTCCGGCTATCATGGCCGAGCGTGAGAAAAATCTTCCACCCACAACAAAAACTCCTGAGCCTTCGGTTGACATTGTGGACAAGGCCGTCAACGAGAACACGATTCTTGCGGTTGCCGAAAATCAAGTCTCGCCACCAATCGCTGAAGTCAAACCCGCTGCAACACAGCCCGCAAAGGTTCAAGCTCCCGCGAAAACAGCCGAAGCTCCAAAAAAGCCAGCTCCCGTTAAAGCCTCATCGCTTCCGGCAAACAAGCAGTGGAGAGTTCAAACTGGGGCATACACTACGAAAGCAGGCGCAGAGGAAGCCGTAAAGAAAATCAAGAAGGCAGGATTCAAGGCGAGGGTATATCAGAATCCAGCGTCAAAGCATTTCAAGGTCTGGGTTGAAGGCGGGGAAAGCAAGTATCAGGCGGGCCTCGTCGTTGAAGCAATGAAGAAAATCGGCTACAAGTCGGCATTTTCGTTTCCTCCTATGAAGTAATCGAGATTTTGTTTTGTAGGAGCATGGGCGGGGATTTTCCTGCCCTCTTTTTTTTTGCTCACATAAGGAGATTTTCACATGAATAATTTTGACACTCTCGAAAAATTGTTATACGCAAATTCCGATAACAGAATAATTCCCGGGCTTGAGAGGATTTCCCGGCTTCTCAGGCGAATGAATGATCCTCAAAATTCCTTCAAGTCCGTACACATAGTCGGCACAAACGGCAAAGGCTCAACAGGCGCGTTCATCTCGTCGGTTTTAAGTGCGTCAGGTTACAGGACAGGCTTCTATTCCAGCCCTCACCTTGAAAGTCCTGGTGAAAGGCTGCTCATTGACGGAAAGGAGCTTTCTGCTGACGAATGGCTTGAGGCTGTGAATTTTGCTGTCAGCGTTAAGGGTGAGATTGTGCCGTCATACTTCGAGCTTTTGACGGCTGGAGCGTTTGAGCTTGCAAGAAGAGCCGGGATTGAGGCGGGAGTGATCGAGGCCGGTCTTGGCGGGAAACTTGATGCCACCAACACGATGAGCAACACAGCATGTTCGGTTATCGCGTCAATTTCTATCGACCACACGGAATATTTAGGCCCGACGCTTGAGAGTATTGCCGGTGAGAAATTCGCTGTCGTAAGGGAGAATGTTCCTGCGGTTTTCTCGGGCTTTGATGAGAGTTTGGTGCCCATGTTCCTTGAGGCTTGCAGGGAAAAGGGAGCGCTGCCATTCATCGTAAGCAAAGATGCAAGAACCGGGAACGTCAGAGTTACGCCCGGCGGCAACACTTTCGACTTCTATTCGCCTGAGCTTGAGCTTAAAGATTTACGGACGGGGCTGATCGGGGAGTACCAAGTCAAGAACGCGGCTCTAGCTTTGTCGGCAATATCACGTCTTCGCGGGGTGTTCCCAAAAATCTCAGAAAGCTCAATCCGAGAAGGCATGATTTCCGCAAAGTGGCCCGGGAGGCTCGAAATCGTCAGCAAAAAACCGCTCATCATTCTTGACGGCGGCCATAATCTTGACGGCGTGAAGAATCTTTGCCGGAGTGTTCTGGAATTGTGGCCTGAGAGAAATTTTGCTGTGGTTTATGCGGCCATGAAGGACAAGGATTATGTCGGGAATCTTGCGGAGATAAGCGCGACGCTCAAGCCGGGATTGTACGCTACGTGTGTCCCTGGGATGACTAGGTCTGCAACTCCTGATGAACTTCTCGAAGCTGCGGGAAATTTTGACTGGAGGAACGTTCCGGAAGGTTTTGCAACTCCAGATGAGGCAGTTCGTAAAGCTATTGATGACGGGAATGATTCGGTACTTATCTGCGGGAGTTTGTACATGACAGGGTGGGTTAAGCGGATGAACGTGATACAATTCTGCGTTAATACCACACAGGAGGTGCAATGATGCCCGAACTTACAGAAACTCTCGAAAAGATAAAATCTCTAATCGAAGCCAAAAACATCCGCGAACTTCGCAGCCTCACCGAGGACATGAACGATGCCGACATTGCCGACACACTTGAGCAGCTTGAGCCGGAGGAAAGGGTCATACTCTTCCGCGCATTGAGCAGGGACATGGCCGCAGAGGTCTTTGCTCACCTCATTCCTGACACTAAGGAAACCCTTGTTTCACAGCTGTCAGCTCCCGAACTGGGACGCATTGTCGATGAATTATTCCTCGATGATGCCGCAGATTTGGTCGAAGAACTTCCCGCCGATGTCGTAAAGCGAATACTTGAATCTGCAAGCCCTGAGACCCGCAAAGGCATTAACCAGCTCTTGCAGTATCAGGAAGACTCAGCCGGAAGCATCATGACCACCGAGTACATTTCACTCAGTCCAAACATGAACGTCGAGGAATCTTTCAAGCATATCCGTGAGGTTGGGACGGACAAGGAAACGCTCTACACCTGTTACGTTACGGACCCCAAAGGCGTGCTCATCGGCGTCGTTACGGTCCGGACGATGCTGCTCTCACAGTATGCTGACATGATTGGGGACATTATGACGGACACGAATTTAATCACAGTCAACACTAATGATGACCGCGAGAAGGTTACGGAGCTTTTCCAGAAATATGACTTCATGGCGATTCCAGTTGTCGACTCACAGAATCACCTCGTCGGAATTGTTACAGTTGATGATGCTATGGAGGTCATGGAGGAGGAAAGCACTGAGGACTTTCACAAGATGGCGGCCATGTTGCCGATGGACGAGCCATATCTCTCGATGGGCGTTGGCGAGCTTGCCAGGAAGCGTGTAATCTGGCTGATGGTCCTCATGATTTCTGCAACGCTCTCAGGGTCAATCCTGAATCATTACCAGTCCGTATTTGCGGCACTTCCTGCGTTAATTGCTTCAATCCCCATGCTGATGGATACTGGCGGCAATGCGGGCTCTCAGTCGTCAACGCTGGTAATCCGCGGAATTGCTGTTGGTGAGTTAAGGCTCAGGGATGCCATGAAGGTTCTTTTCAAGGAAATTCGTGTGAGCCTCATCGTTGGCGGAGGGCTTGCGTTCGTGAACTTCTTCTACAAGTACGCAATGAGCGGGGATTGGCTTTTGTCGCTGACTGTAGGGATAAGCCTTTTTGCTACGGTAATATTCGCGCAGACGGTCGGCGGGATGCTGCCATTGCTGGCCAAGGCTTTGGGATTTGACCCTGCATTGATGGCCGCGCCTATTGTTACGACGATTGTTGACGCTGGAAGCCTCACGATGTATTTCGCTGTTGCAAGCAAAGTTATGAGTCTTTGAGAAAAATTTTTCCCCCGCCAATTTCAACGGGGGAGTCCTTTCTCTAATTCATGCATCTGTCCATAATTATGTCTTTGACGCTTTTGACCGTAGCATCGAGTCCGCCTGAAGTATCAACGGCCACAGTCCTCGCCATCAATCCAAGCTCGTAAAGGCAGTCGTCAATCTTATCGCCTACTCTTGTGTGAAAGTCCACCGCCCAGGCCTTGTTGTCGCTGAACGTCTTTGTGCGCTCGTGCATTTGCTCGGGGGTAGTGAGGAGCTTTATACCCCAAGCTGTCTCGATTAGCGGCGATGTACGCATTATTGCGGAAAGACGCTTGAAGCTCTTGGGGTTACGCACTGCAACGTAGGCAAGATTACCAGGATGCCATGTCTCTGATACGCACACTCCCGGCATATTTCGGAACTTCATATCGCGCTCAAGCTCCATTCTCGTCAGGGCAACCTCAAAATCCTCATCCCTTGCGTCAGGCTTGCCATTGTCACGGTAGAATATTTCTTTGCCGATTTCGTAGCCGCAGCCTGTGATTATGTTGCCGCGTTCCAAGGCTTGGAGAATACTCGTCTTCCCGCTCGCGTGAGGCCCGCATATGAACATGAACATGGTTATACCTCAGTCCCTCCGTATCATAAGTATGGTGATGCAGAGAATAGCCAGTCCCATTCCCATAGCATTGCAGCCGCTTGAACCTGAGTTTCCGTCGTAACCAGATACCTCAGCCGCTGTTATTCCTGCAGGAAGGCCGCCAAGCTCTGAGGCTGTGTAATCATGTCGGGATGTCAGGTTGTTCTTGTACGTGAAAAGCGTTATTGCCTCGTTCGTCATTACTGCGAATGTATCCGGGTTCTTGTTGTCTTGGAGCAGCTTGATGTTCGATGATGCTGACGAGATTGTTACTGGCGTGAAGTGGGTGTCCTGCAATGAGTGCATTATTGTGTTCACGTAGCTTTCACCGCTCTGATACTGCGAGGCGTAGAAGAAGCCGCTGCTGTTATCCGGGCAGATTGCTCTCACTGGGTAATCGCTGCTCAGGAGGCTGTGGAACTTTCGGTCGCTGGCCATAGCGTCGATTCCTGTTGAATGGCCGATTATGGGGTAGCTGCCGATATTGCTGAGTACTATCGTTGAACCCGCGCTAACGTCCGAGCTCATGAAGTAATACACTCCCTCCTTGAGCTGACCGTCGAAGCGTATGTATTTCTGCCTGTCTCCCGCCGAAGCGATTACATGAATCGTCTGTCTGTCCACCGCTATGCTGTCTACAACGGTGTCGCAGTCGTCAGCACTTATCACCCCTGTGCAGTCGAACGAGTTCAGTACGCCGAAGCCACTGGTCTCAACCTCGTATATCCTGGAGCCTGCCGTCAGGAAGAGGCTGTATCCGTTCTCAGAATATCCTGCACCGTTCGTACCGTGAACGCCCTCAATATCAGCACTGTGTGAATAGCTTGTGAGGCTGTCAGGGCTGAAGACATATGCACGGTCTCCTGAGGCTGTCGCGTTCCGTGAGATCATCGCGAGGTTCGTTGATGAGCCATTCCAGTATGACGTCAGGAAGGGTGATGATGATGTCCCCGTGTAGCGGATACTTGGAGCTTTGATGTCGGACGATGAAGTTATGTTTATGGTTCCGAGATTTCCTGTTGAAGTCATGTATACCATGTCAGCACATGATGCTCCGCAGAGCATGGTGATTATTACGAGCGCAAGCAAAAATTTTCGCATTGATTACTTTCCTTTCTTGTTAGTTTTTGAACGCAATTCCTTGACTGTTGACATTACTTTGTCGCGCATCTTCGTGTTACCTGCACTATATCGCATCAATCCTTTCTGTACGTCATTATTGCTCTTCTTCATGCAGTCGGAGAAAATTTCAGTCCCAAACATTATATTAGTCCTGGCGTCAAACATGTCCTTGGCCGTCTTCACTTTTGGGAAGCGCTGCTTTATGGCCTTTTCGTGGACTTTCCAGCGAACCTGCATTAAACCATAGTCGCCGCCTTTTGAGAGGGCTTTGTTGTTGACGGTAGATTCATGAACGATTATAGCCGCTATGACGTAAGGGTCCTGCTTGAATTTCTCTGAGGCTTCGATTACGATCTCGGCGTACTTCTTGGCGTTAACCGGCTCAAGTTTCGGGTTGACCTTCGTGAAAAGAGCGTAAATGTTTCTGGCTCTGTTGTCGATGTCCGGAGCTTTCGGATTTTTCCGGGCCGCGGCGTATGATGTCGACGGGAATAACAGAAGGAATACCGCGATGAATATGAGTTTTCGAGTTCTCATTTCTTCGTTCCTGCTCTGAGAGTTTTCAGGCCAAGTTCACCGAGAATCTCTTTACCTTTGCCATATCGGGATAATGCCTCATTCCAGTCTCCGTTTTCATCAGGTGCATAATCCCCCACGGCTTTCTTCATAGCGACGAGTGCAACGTACATGTTCCTTACGGCGTTGAGATATTCAGTGCGTACGGCCTGATATGCTGTCTGAGCGTTGATGAGGTCAATCTGCGCACCCATTCCTTCGGAGTACATCAGCTCTGTGATTCTGAGCTCTTCCTCGGAGCGTTCAACCTGACGCTGCTTGTCATGCTCTGCGGCTGATGCGTTGCGCCAGTTGTTCATAGCGACGGTGATATCACGGCGTGTCTGCTCTCTGACGGCCTCAAGATTTGCCTCTGATGCCTGGATGAGTCGGTCAGTGTTCATGACGCGGTACTTCGTGGCCTTTCCGTCGGTTATGGGGAAGTTCAGAGAGATTGATGCGCCGGCCTGGAGGTTATTGGGGGTGGCGTAACTCTCCGGGTCTGACCATGGGGTGAACTGGAAAGCAAAATCCAATGTTGGGGACATTCCTTTGGCTGTGAGCTTCTTCACGAGGTGTGAACGTTCGAGGTTAAGTCTTGCGGCCCGGACATCGGGACGGTACTCCAAAGCGTCCTCAAAGTTCAAGGCAACGTTAAACTCCGGAACTTTAAGCTCCCCGGGGGCAGGCTCAACATCAAGTCCTCCAGCCATCAAAGACAACTCAGCGATGAGATTCAGGTAAGTAGTCTCAGCGTTCTTCTCCAAACTTTCAGCCTCAACAACCTGAGCCTCTGAACGTACAATGTCGAGCTTCGGGACGAGTTCCTGATTGTACTTCTCGACGGTAACGCGATGATTCTCCGAACGTTGAAGCAATATCTCATGCTGAAGCTTCATGTTCTCGCGGGCAAGGACGGCACTCCACCATGTCTCTTCCGCAGCTGCGATTAGAGTGTTGATGCTGTTGTCGAAGTTAGCGCGTGAGACCTCGTAGCCCAGGATGTTCTGCTTCTCGTCGAGCTTGTAGCTGCCGTTGATGTCGATTCTCTGGGTTAAACGGAGGGCCATGTTCCCGGCAAAGACGTTTTCCTGCGATGCTCCGCCGGCTGTCTGCTTGGTTACGTATGAGCCTGTGAATGTCCCGCTAGTTGTCGGCCTCTGGTATGCCACTGACGCTAAAACTGAATAGTAATCCGCCTCAATGCTTTTAATCCCCGCTCTTAACGTGTGATTGTTGAGGAGGATTTCCCGGATGTATTGTGGGAGCGTCATTGAGACTGAAGCGAATGACGGCGAAGGTAACGTTAGCATAACGCCGATTACCAGCGCGCCAAAGATTTTTCGTTGCACCAAAACATCACAACCTTTCACATTTTTGACAGTAATTATGACACAATAAATAATTTTCTGTCATGTTAGAATGTCAGATATTTTTTGAGGAAGCAGTGACTCTATGGAAACTTTTGACACGCTCATAATCGGAGGAGGCCCGGCAGGTTTAATGGCCGCGATAAGAGCCTCATCACTTGGCCAGAAAGTAGCAATAGCCGAGAAAAACCACTCAGTCGGCGAAAAGTTACTCCTCTCAGGAAGAGGACGATGCAACTTCACCAACGCTGAGCCAAACATTGACACATTCATCTCGAAATACGGCGACAACGGGAAATTCCTTTACTCAGCCTTCAGCAAGTTCGGGCCTCTAAGAACACGGGAATATTTCAGCCACATCGGCGTTAAGTTTGTCGAGGAACGAGGAAAGCGAATCTTCCCCAAAGAAGGAGGAAGTCAGCGCGTACTCAATGCCCTTCTAATGCAGTGCAGGAAGAACGGCGTAAGGATAATGCGTTCAACCCCCGTTCAAGGCCTGAAAGTCAAGAACAATCACATTGACCGCCTCATAGCTGGCAATGACGAATACAGTGCCGGGAAATACATCATCACTACTGGCGGAATGTCTTACCCCAAGACAGGCTCAACGGGAGACGGTTACGAATTTGCGCGAAGGATCGGGCACACGATCGTGCCGTTATACCCAGCTTTGGTGCCGGTGAAGACGCACGAGACATGGCCGAAACTTGCGAGCGGCTGTGATTTGAGGAATGTCAGGGTTACAGTCTTTCTTGACGGGAAGAATATAGCTGAGAGATTCGGCGAGATGGAGTTCACGAACTTCGGCGTAAGTGGGCCGATAATCATGGAGTTGAGCCGATTCATTCCGGATTGGGTGAACCTTGAAGACATGACGTTTACGGAGCTTCAATTCTCGCTGGACATGAAGCCTACATTGACGCACGAGATACTTGATGACAGGATAAAGCGCGACATAGCCAAGCACCCGGGCGGGAAATTTTCGGGATTATTGCGAGGTTTAGTGCCTGAGAAGATGGTAGCGTTAATCCTTGAACTCTCGGACATACCCAAAGATAAACCAGTTGATTACATGAGTGACATGGAAATTTCAGCGACAGTGAAACTTCTCAAGAATATCCGCATGAACATAAGCGGTCTGTGGAGCTTCAACAACGCAATGGTAACGCGGGGAGGAGTCAGCCTTAAGGAAGTCGAGCCTTCAACAATGAAATCGAAACTGTGCGATAATCTTCACTTTGCAGGGGAAGTTCTTGACCTTGACGGGCCATCAGGGGGCTTCAACCTTCAGGTTTGCTGGTCAACAGGATATGCAGCAGGGAGCGTGGAATAAATGTTAATGGTTATAGATACAGGAAACACTACGACGGCAGCGGGAGTTTATGACGGGGAGGAACTTATAGCGCACTGGAGGCTATCGTCAACGTTGCGAACATCCGACGAGTTTGGGATGGACTTCATCAATCTCATAAACACAAAGGGTATAAAGACCTCCGACATTACGGGTGCAGCTCTTGCAAGCGTAGTGCCATCGCTGGACTTCCCGATGACTGAGGCGGTAAAGCAATATTTCGGGGTAACTCCTCTTCAGGTCAACGGCTCGACGGACACGGGAATGAAGATACTCTGCGACAATCCCCGCGAGGTTGGTGCAGACAGGATCGTGAACGCTCTTGCAGGACGTGAGAAGTACGGAATGCCGCTGATAGTTGCTGATTACGGGACAGCGATAACGTTCGACGTTGTATCACCCGAAGGCTCGTATATGGGAGGAGCGATTGCGCCCGGCCTAACTTCAAGCATCTCAGCCTTGTTCTCGAAGGCAGCGAAACTCCCGCAGGTTGCTCTGAATATCCCACGAAGCGTAATCGGACGTAACACTGAGCAGGCAATACAGTCAGGAATACTTTTCGGGAACGCAGGATTGACGGACAGGATCGTTGACATGATTCGCAGTGAACCAGGAATGGAGAATGCAAAAGTAATCGCAACTGGCGGACATGCTGGATTGATGGCGAAGGTATCAGAGAGGATTGATGTAGTGGACAAATGGCTGACTCTAGAGGGCTTGAAGATGATATACGAGCGGGTGAACGATTGATAGTAGGCGGAATTGAGGTTTCAGGAAGATTATTCCTTGCGCCGCTTGCTGGAGTAACGGATCTTCCAGTTCGTGAATTTTTCTCGGAACACGGGGCATCATTAACGCACACGGAGATGATTTCATGCGCGGGATTGATTCGGGACAACGCGAAGACCTTTGACATGCTGAAAGTCTCGGAGCGTGAAGGGCCTCTAGTCGTCCAGCTTTTTGCGAATGACGCAGGGGTACTCAAATCGGGTGGAGAGGTAGTGATGGAACGTTGCAAGGGAAAAAAGTTCTCAGCATTCGGGATAAACATGGCCTGCCCAATGCCAAAAATCACGAAGAACGGCTGCGGTGCTTCCCTTCTGAAGAAGCCTGATGTTGCGGTGAAGATGGTTGCCGGCCTGAAGTCTCTGGGTCTTCCTGTTTGGGTGAAGATGCGCAGGCGTTGATGGTGGAAGATTTTTTTGAAAGAAGAGGCGCCTGACGATAAAAAATCATATTGGGAACGGAAGATGATGGCGGCGGAAGATGAAGTGGAAATCTGTTAAAAGTATTTGATAAACAATTGAAACTATGAATATAAGGAGATTAATTCTGGCATTGGCCATCATGGCCCCGATAGGGCTTTCAGCAAAGATCAGCCTGCCGCCATATTTCAGCGACAACATGGTGCTCCAGCATTCTTCGCCGGTTAAATTCCATGGAAAGTCGGATGCAGGAGCAGAAGTCACCGTCAAGGTGTCCTGGGCCCGCAGACCATTGAAAACAACGGCGGATGCCAACGGGGAATGGAGTGTTTTCCTGAGCACTCCGGCTCCAGGCGGCCCCCACAGCATCACTGTCAGTGACGGGGAGCCCCTGATCCTCAATAATATCCTTACGGGTGAAGTCTGGCTCTGCGGAGGCCAGTCCAATATGGAACTGATGATGCAGGACAAGGTCATCGGAGGGGATGAAAACATAGCCGCGGCTGCTTCCTTCAAGGACATCCGCCTTCTGAGGGCCGTCAAGTCAACGGCCGCGCATCAGCAGGAAAGCATCCGTTTCGAAGGCTCCGGAGGCTGGGAAATGTGTTCCCCGGAGTCCCTGGCACCTTTTTCCGCCGCAGCGTTTTATTTCGGTAAAAAACTCAACGAGGAACTCGGAATCCCTGTCGGACTCATCGAAAGCTGCTGGGGAGGAACCATCATAGAGGCATGGACAAGCGCCGCGACTCTCGGACGGATAGGCCGTTTCCAGGAAACCATCGACATGCTCGAAGCCCTTCCCGAGGACAAGGAAGAAATGCGCAGGACATTCGAGGATAATGTAGCCAAATGGGAAAGGAGGATGGCGGCCGTCGATCCCGCATTCAAGGACGGGGTGCCGGTCTGGGGCCTTCCGGGAGCCGATGTAAGCGACTGGATCGAAGGGACCGTTCCCGGATTCCTGCAGATGCAGGGCATTTCGGGGATGCACGGTTTCTTCTGGATGAGGAAGGATGTGGAAATACCTGAATCATGGGCTGGAAAGGACCTGGTGCTCAAGGTGGGAGCCGTCGATGACAATGATTTCACATATTTCAACGGACAATGGGTCGGACACACGGAAAGCTGCATCCGGCAAAGCGTGTATAACGTCCCCGGCAATCTCGTGAAACCGGGAATCAACACCATAGCGGTGAGGGTTGAGGACACCGGCGGGCTTTCCGGAATACTCGGAGGGGATGATATCCTCCGTCTGAGCCTTTCCGACGATGAATATATTCCGCTTTCCGGGAAATGGCTTTGCAAGGAAACGATCAGCCCTGGAGAGGCTCCCGTATTCCCTGTGAACGGTGAAGAAGGAATGAACAATCCCACAGGTCTTTACAATGCAATGATCTATCCCCTCAGGGATATATGCATCCGTGGAGCGATCTGGTACC
>CALGGR010000031.1 GCA_937915755.1 uncultured Fretibacterium sp.
AAGGCTTATTTGTGTAAGGGTCTCGCAAAAGCCGTATTCCTGTGCGGTCAAGGATTATATACGCCTCGCGGAAATCCCCAAATGCCATGCAAAGAGCATTTGCCCCTATTCCTGGCATGTCGTCATTGTACGTGTAGGGGAAGCCCAATATCGCATTCGGCTCACCGCTCTGAAGTCCTGGTTGCCAAAGATAATTATTCTGGCTGTCCTTCCATTTCCTGACCGTCGCAAGCGTCTGACGATTCATAATGAATCGCGCATTGCCATAATAACGACTCTTCAACGCGGTTATGAGGTCAATCAGCAAGTCAGAGGGATTCGTCGCCGGCATTCCAGACGCAACACCAGTCGCCAAATACTGAAATGTCCCAAACGCGCGGGTATCATCAGCCGTTTTCGCCATCGTTGCCGCTAATATCCCTTTGGGCTTGTTCACACCGTCGCCCGTTGTGAATGCCGCGTTTTCTTCCTTTGCAAACTTGCTCGCTACACTGTCCACAAGCCAACCTTCAACATCGAAGAAAATGTCATCAATCGCTTTCTGAGTTGCGGCGGGCATCGCGTAAATCTCACCGAATGTCGGTGTTACCTGTGCCAACTGGGGCGAGTTCGTTGCGGGGCGTGTCGCTGTTTCGGCTACCCAGCCCGTTGTTACTCCTCCAATGTCAACCAGCTGCTTGATGTCTTCTGTCCCTACTAAACGTACACCGCAAACGTCGCGCATCGGGCTATCTTCGTCTATCAACTTGTAGATTTCACGGCTCATCTCCTCGGGAATCGCGTATCCTCCATCTGCATCAACACCAACCTGAACAGCTTTCTTCTGCAGATCTGCAAGCCCTGTATCAATTCCTTTTCGCAAAAATGCGTCAAATGCCTTTTTGTGTTCGGACTTCACGGGGTCTTCTGAGGGTGTCCCCGTCAAGCCTGGACGATTCATCTTTGCTTCAATATCACTTAGCTGTTTTTCCTTTTCTGCAAGTGTAGCCTCGATCCGCGATAATTTTTCCTCAAGTTCACTGGCCTTGCCAGTTCCCTTTTTCAATTCCTCGATTCGCGCATCGTTCGCTTTTTTGTACTCCTCGAATGCTTGTCCGTACTGGTCTAATACTTCTTTTAGTTCCGACATGGTTTAATTTCCTTTCATGAGGTCTAGTAACTTCTTGGCTGCCTTGATTTCCTCGTCCTCATCCTCAGCATCTCGCTGGGCTGACTTACACGCTGAGATTAAGGCCTTAGCTTCGGTCCGTGAAAATCCCGCGTCCCGCAAGGTATCTTCAACGTCCCGAATCGTCTTTATGCTTTTTACATCATCGATTAACGCTTTGGGATTGGCTGGAAATGTTACCAAGCTAACTTCCCAAAGGTCAATCTCCTTAAGCACACGTATCCGGCGATTGTCTCTATTCTCCCATTCCCAAAGTTCAGGCATGTACCCAATCGATAACCCGCGTATCGCATGATTCTTCAGCAGGATATAAGCCTCTTTGCCTTTTTCTAAGTCAAGCAGTATCCGGCCTTCTATCCTTAGTCCAATGTCATCTTCTCTTATGCTTTCGTATACTCCGATAGGCTCCGCACTGTTATGTTGCCATAGCATCACGGGCATTTTCTCCGATATACTCTTTGCAAATGCACATCGCAGTATCACGTCATCATAGTCATCTATTACATCAAAGACTGACGCATAGCCGCTGAAACGTCCTTCTTCCGTGATCTCTTTCACTTCGAGAGGATAATCTCTATGTGTCTGTTTCTTTTGAACGGTCAATGACCTCACCACCTTGCTCCTGTATTGCCATGTTCATCGGCGTCAGGTATATATCCCCGCCCTCTCGCGGATTCATATCCTCAAGTTCGCGTATTTCATTCGGCGAGTAAACACCCATGTTTATGCCCTTCTGGTACGCCTCGAATCGTGAACTCATTGCACCACGCTGTAGCCCCTCAACGTTAAACTTTACCTGAACATCAGGGTCATGCTCACTCAAAAGGTCGCGCCATATCGAGTCCTCCCACCGACGTATCCATGCGAGAAGGGTGTATCTCACGTAGCCCATGCTCATTTGTTCAATGCCCGACCCCCAGCTCGTTGTCTTTTCGGTTGACTGGATCATGAATAGCGGGATTCCAAAAATCCTTGCTATTTCCTCAACCTGAAACCTCCGTGTTTCAAGATATTGAGCGTCGGCATTGGTCATCGAAATGGTCTTGAACTCTATACCTTGTTCAAGGATTGCGGTATTCCCAGCATTCTCTCCGCTGTATGCGCTTTGCCAGTCGTTTTTGAGACGGTCTAAGGCTTCCTGTGTTAATGTTCCTGGGATACTCAACACACCGCCAGGCTTTGCACCATTCGAGAACGTCGTAGATCCGTGTTCTTGCGCTGCTAGGGCCAGCCCTATCGCTTGACGTTCACACGCTATAGGCGATAACCCTCGTACACCGTCCACGCTTCTATACATTACATGAAATATCTCAGACTGGGGGACGGTGAGACTTGTCCCATTCGAGAATGTAACCATGTACTGAAGTTCCCAGTTGTCCAACTGCCGGACTGCTATAGATCCAGGCACTAATGGCAAAAGCTCCCGAACGCGCCCCGAATTGTCTCTTACCTTGTAGGCGTAGAAATCCCCTCGCAGGCAAAGACACATCATCGCAAGTTCACGCCAATTAAACGAGGTCAGCCATGAACACGGACGACGCGCCAATAATTCATAAATCCAGTGCGTTTTATCCTCTCTGCGTTCACCGTCAACAATCCTGTAAACCTTCAGCGGTAATTGTGCAATGCTCTCTGACAAAAGACCTATGCACGCAAATACCGCACTACACTGTAATGCCGTAGACGGGGATACATACAT